>NZ_JBFAOJ010000213.1:0-3869 GCF_040675205.1 Streptosporangium sp. NPDC049644
CTCATCGACGAGGCCGCCGCCAGCCGGGACGCGCACCGCGACACCGACCTGGTCGATCCGACCGATGCCCGTTAGCGGGCGAGCCGGCGAGCACAGCGAGGGTGTCGCCGGCCATCGCGGTCAGCACCCCATCGGGGCCCAGCTCCAGATACGCCCGCACGCCCTGACGCTGCAGGGCTCGCACGCCGTCGGCGAAACGGACCGCGCCGCGGACCTGGTCGACCCAGTAGTCCGGCGAGCACAACTGCTCGGCCGTGGCCACCTCGCCGGTCACGTTCGAGACGATCGGGATTCGCGGCGCGCTGTAGGTCAGCGTGCGGACCAGGGCGCGGAACTCCTCCAGCATCGGATCCATCAACGGTGAATGGAACGCGTGCGACACCCGCAACCGCTTCGTCCGCACCCCCCGCTCCTCCAGCACCGCGGCGACCCCGAGAACCGGCTCCTCCACGCCGGAGAGCACCACCGAGGTGGGACCGTTCACCGCCGCGATCGACACCTCACCCTCATGCCCCGCCAGCAGAGCGGCGACCTCCTCCTCCGAGGTCTGCACCGCCACCATCGCCCCACCCGACGGCAACGCCTGCATCAACCGCGCCCGACCCGCCACCAACGCACACGCATCACTCAGGGACAGCACCCCCGCCACATGCGCCGCCGCGATCTCCCCGATCGAATGCCCCGCCAGCACACGTGGCCGAACCCCCCACGACTCCACCAACCGGAACAGTGCCGTCTCCACCGCGAACAACGCCGGCTGCGCCCACCCCGTCCGATCCAGCAAGCCCGCCGGCTCACTGCCCGGCTCGGCGAACAGCACCTCCCGCAACGAACTACCCCGGTAACGCCCCGCCCGCTCAGCCGACTCGCTGTCCGACCCCCAGGCCGGCTCCCGGCCGAACTTCTCCAGCAGCGGCTCAAGCTCGGCGAACACCTCGTCCAACGCCTCCGCGAACACCGGGAGCCGCGCATACAGCTCGCGGCCCATCCCCGCCCGCTGACTTCCCTGACCGGTGAACAACACCGCCAGCCGCGGCTCCGCCCCGGCCACCCCTCGCACCACACCCGCATCCGGCAGGTCCTCGGCGACAGCCCGCAGACCGGCCAGCACACCATCACGATCGCCGGCCAGCACCACCGCCCGATGCTCGAACGCCGACCGCGTCGTGACCAGCGAGAAACCCATATCCACCTGGTCCAGCTCGCGGTGCGCACTCACCTGCGCCGCCAGCCGTCGCGCCTGCTCACGCAGCGCCTCGCCACTTCTGGCCGACACCACCCAGGGCACCGGACCCGCCGCCGGCGTCCGGTCCCGCACCCCTGGCTCGGCCTGCGGCGCCTCCGGCTCCTGCTCGATGATCAGGTGAACGTTGGTGCCGCTGATCCCGAACGACGACACGCCCGCCCGGCGCGGACGACCGGTCCGCGGCCACTCGACCTGCTCGGTCAGCAGTTCCACCGCGCCCGCCGACCAGTCCACATGCGACGACGGCGCGTCCACGTGCAGCGTCCGGGGCAGCACCCCGTGCCGCATCGCCAGCACCATCTTGATCACACCCGCCACACCGGCCGCAGCCTGCGTGTGACCGAGATTCGACTTGATCGATCCCAGCAGCAGCGGCCGACCGGCTTCACGGTTCTGGCCGTAGGTGGCCAGCAGCGCCTGCGCCTCGATCGGGTCACCCAGCCTGGTGCCGGTGCCGTGCGCCTCCACCGCGTCCACCTCGGCGGCGGTCAGCCCTGCGCCGGCCAGCGCCTGGCGGATCACCCGCTGCTGCGAAGGACCGTTCGGCGCGGTCAACCCGTTGGACGCGCCGTCCTGATTGATCGCCGAACCACGCACCACCGCCAGCACCTGGTGACCGTTGCGGCGGGCGTCCGACAACCGCTCAAGCACCAGCACGCCCACACCCTCGGACCAGCCGGTACCGTCCGCGCTGTCGGAGAACGCCTTGCACCGCCCATCGGGCGCCATCCCGCCCTCCACGCCGAGGCCGAAGAACCCGAACGGGGTGGCTATCACCCTGACACCGCCTGCCAGCGCCAGGCTGCACTCGCGCGAACGCAGCGCCTGCGCCGCCAGGTGTATGGCGACCAAGGACGACGAGCACGCGGTGTCGATCGTCATCGTCGGGCCTTCCAAGCCCAGGGCGTAGGACAGGCGGCCCGACAGCACGCTGGCCGCCGTACCGGTGAGGGCATACTGCCTCACCTCTTCCCCGGCTTCCAAAAACAGATTCCCATAGTCCTGACCGTTGGTACCCACGAACACCCCGGTGTGGCTACCTCTCAGCGAGACCGGGTCGATCCCGGCCCGCTCGACCGCCTCCCACGACGTCTCCAGCAGCAACCGCTGCTGCGGGTCCATCGACAGCGCCTCACGCGGCGTGATCCTGAAGAACCCTGGATCGAACCCCGCCACATCGGACAAGAACCCGCCCTGACACTCCAGGCCCAGCATCGATACCATCTCCACATCCCAGCCCCGATCGACCGGGAATGTAGAGATCGTGTCCTGTCCCTCGATCAGCAACCGCCACAGATCCTCAGGAGAGACGACTCCACCTGGATAGCGGCATGCCATCGACACGATCGCGATCGGCTCATGCCTGCCCGACTCCACCTCTTCGAGCCGCCGGCGGGTCTCGTGCAAATCGGCGGTGACCCACTTCAGATACTCGACGAGCTTCCGGTCTTCGGACATGAGAGTGGCCCTTCACATTGTTCAGACAAGGGCTCGAATCACAGATCTTTCGAGCGGCCCAGTTCGTTATCGATAAAGCTGAGGATTTCCTCGGTACTCGCCGAGTCGAGCATGTCAGCGACGGCGATTTCACTGTTTTCCGTGCCGCTCTCGCTCACCTTCACCAGCAGGTGCCGCAGCCGGGTCGCGATGCCGTTCCGGGTGAGATCGTCGAGCGCGTTGTCGGAAAGACCGGAAAAAGAAGTCTCGAACCGATCGAGATCGGCCAGCAACGACAGCTCTACCGCGGTGTTCGCTCCGGGTGCGATTTCCTCCAGGAGGTGTTCGGCGAGGCTGGCGGGGGTGGGGTAGTCGAAGATGAGGGTCACCGGCAGCTGCAGCCCCGTCGCCGCGTTCAGCCGGTTGCGCAGTTCCATGGTGGTGAGGGAGTCGAAGCCCAGCTCGCGGAACTCCCGTCCCGGCTGGATCGCGTCCACCGACTCGTGCCCCAGCACCACGGCCGCCTGAGTGGACACCAACTCCATCACCAGCCGCACCTGCTCGGCCTGGTCCAGGCCCGCCAGCCGCCGCACCAGCTCCGCTTCCCCGCCCACCAGGACCGAGACCGCCGAGCGGCGCCCCGCGCGCACCAGACCCCGCATCAGATGCGGCACCTCGCCCATCGCCCGCAACGCCGACAGCTCCAGCCGTACCGGCACCACCATCGCCCGATCCGACCCGGCCGCGGCCTCGAACGCCGCGAGCCCCTGCTCGGCCGACAACGCCGGCATCCCCGTCCGGCTGATCCGCCGCATCTCGATCTCACCCAGCGTGCCGGTCATCCCCGCGTCCTGAGCCCAGGCACCCCACGCCAGCGACAACCCCGCCAGCCCCTCGGCCCGGCGCAACTGGGCCAGCGCGTCCAAGAACACATTCGCCGCCGCGTAGTTGCCCTGACCGGGCGCTCCCACCACACCCGCGAGCGAGGAGAACACCACGAACGCCGCCAGATCCGCATCCCGGGTGAGCTCGTGCAGGTGCCAGGCTCCATCCACCTTCGGCCGAAACACCGCATCCAGCCGCTCAGGCGTCAGCGACGGAATCGTGCCGTCGGCCAGCACACCGGCGGTGTGGATCACCGCGGTCAGCGGATGAGCGGCCGGGACCCGCGCCAGCAGGGCCGCCA
>NZ_JBFAOJ010000214.1:0-3548 GCF_040675205.1 Streptosporangium sp. NPDC049644
GGTCATCGGCAAGCTCGCCGATGACGGGCTGGTGCGGGTGATCGGCGGCAAGGGTACGTTCGTCCGCCCGCAGGAGGACTGGCAGCAGCCTGAGGGCCCGGACCCGTCCCTGCCCTCCACCTCGTCCTTCGCGTCCTCGACGCCCCGCTCGGCCTGGCCCACCCCCTCTGAGCCTTCCTCTCCCGGAGTACGGCGCACATCGTCCGGGTCCGCCAGGAGCGGCCGCTCGGGGAAGGTGGTGTCCGCTCCCGACCGCTCCGCCACGACCCTGCTCTCGCCGTCGGCGCCTCGTGGACCGGCGGGAGGCAGGCCCTCTTCCGAGACGTCGCGCTCCACCGTGTTCTCGTTCACCTCAGGGTTGTCGGTCATGCCAAACCTCTCCCCTGGCCGGGTCCGAATATGTCGCCGGGCAGGGCATCGAGCCGGTGAGCGGGGTAGTGGGAACCTCGACGAAGGGAGCAAGGTCATGACAGTCACCCAATTCCGTGATCTGCCGCTGGCCGACCACGACAGGGAGTGGGACAGCGAAGCGGCCGACAGGCGCGTTCGCGCGTGGGCCGGCGCGGAGGAGGAGCCCAATGCCCGCTACCGGGAGGCCCACCTCTGGTACGACGGTGACGAACCTGACAATTTCGGAAGCTACAAGCTTCCCGTCGCCGACGTGATCGGCGGCGAACTCAAGGCGGTTCCGCATGCCGTGCACGCCGCGGCGGCGATCATGAATGGGGCGCGAGGCGGGATCAAGGTGCCGGCGGAGGATGTCGGCAGGATCAAATCCCACCTGGCCAAGTACTACGCGAAGATGGGCGAGACCCCTCCCTGGGAGCACTGACCCTGGGAGCACTGACCCGATCTCGCGCCTCACGTTCGGTTCCGGCCCGGCCCGGCGGACACCGCCGCCGCTCCGAGTCGGCCCCGGCAGGGCCTTCGCCGACGTACGCGAGGGCGGCTTCGCGGCCCGCTCCGGCCCATGGGCCCATGGGCACCCGCGCACGCCCGCCCCTGCCCGGCCCCGCCGGCACCACTGTGACGGCCCGTACGCGCCGTGGCGGGGCATCGGGCCGCGACCGGACCGGGAGCGCGCGTCCGGTTCCGCGCACCGGTGCCCGCCCCGATTCCAGGCGGGTACCGGTGCCACCCGAATGCCCCGACGGCGTCCGATCCCGCGAAGCCGGAGCAGAGCGTGAAATACGAGCCCGGACGCTTGACGAGGCGGTATCCGGGTACAGGGAGCGTCCGCGACCAAGGAGAGAGTGTGACTTCCGAAGAACAGCTGCCCGAAGAGACCTCGGCGACCGGGAAGCCCATGGTCGGTGCGACCCCGCGCGATGTGGTCCACATTCGCCTGGGCTCGTTCGCCCTGGTAGCGGTGATCGCCCTGGGAGTGCTCGGTCTCGTGGCCGGTATCACCTGGCTCACCGTCGTGATGGCCGTACTGGCCGTGGTGGTGATCGTGGACATCGCCCTCGCGGTGCGCCGCCAGTCGCGCACCGCCCCGAACAGGACGACGGAAGCGGGCTGAGCCGCCGCGCACGATCCGGTGGCCCCGCCACGCCCGACCTCGTGAGGCCGTGCTGACCCATGCGCGGTGCCGGCATCGGCCGCGTCCCGGTGACGGCGGACGGTCGTCACCTCGGCGCAGCCGATGATCAACCGGGCGAACGGGCACAGCTGAAATCACCCTCCGCGTGGCGCGCGGCATTGAGGCCCTGACCGGCAACGGCTGGATTAGCATGGCGTCGCCCACATCGCGTGATCAACCTGCGATACGTGGTGCTCTCCCCTCACGCCCGGAAAGCCGAGGTCGAGGAGAGACCCATGTCCCGCAGACACGCCATCACCACGGGATGCGTCCTAGTGATCACCACGCTCACGTCGGCGCCCGTCCCGGCCATCGCCCAGGTCCGGGCCGCGAACGCTCCCGCCGTCCCGGCCTGGAAACCTCCGGCGGGCATGATCGAGGCACTCCAGCGCGACCTGCACCTCACCAGGGAGCAGGCCCAGACCCGCCTGCTCAACGAGACCCGCCTGGCGACGGTCGAGGCGGACCTGCGCGGGAAGCTCGGTGCGCGCTTCGCCGGTTCCTGGTTCGTCGGAACCGTCGCGCAGCGACTCGTGGTCGCCACCACCTCCGAGGCCGACATCCCCCAGATCGTCGCCACCGGCGCCCGAGCCGAGATCGTGAGCCGCTCCCTGTCGGACCTGGCCGCCATCAAGGAACAGGTGGACAACACGCCGGCCGCCCACAAGGACACCGGAGCCGTGCGCTACATCGACGTGCGGAGCAACAAGGTGGTCGTCCTCTCCAAGGATGTCGCGGTAGCCTCGAACGCTCTGGAGGCCTCCGGCACCGACCCGGTCGCGGTGAAGGTCGAGCCCTCCAACGAGACCCCCCAGCTCCTCGACGACCTCGTGGGCGGCAACGCCTACTACATCGGCACCACCGAGCGCTGCTCGATCGGCTTCCCGGTGACCCGCGGAACCCAGAACGGTTTCGTCAGCGCCGGCCACTGCGGCAAGCAGGGCGAGACCACGAGCGGCTCCAACTGGACCGCCCAGGGTGTCTTCCAGGGATCGAGCTTCCCCGACAGCGACTACGCCTGGGTCTCCGTCAACGCCAACTGGACCCCCAAACCCGCGGTGAACAACGGCTCCGGGGGCACCGTGCCCGTCGCCGGTGCCAGGCCGGCCATCGAGGGCGCCTCGGTCTGCCGGTCCGGCTCCACCACCGGCTGGCACTGCGGCACCATCCAGCAGCGCGACACCAGCGTCACCTACCCCCAGGGCACCGTCTACCAGTTGGCCCGCACCAGTGTCTGTGCCGAGCCGGGTGACTCGGGCGGCTCGTTCATCTCCGTGGACCAGGCCCAGGGAGTCACCTCCGGCGGCTCCGGCAACTGCACCGCCGGGGGCGTCACCTACTTCCAGCCGGTCGACGAGATCCTCTCCGCCTACGGCCTGACCCTGATGACCGTGGGCGCGGGCACCCCGCCGGCCGCCACCCCGCCGACCGCCACCCCTCCTGGCACCACCCCGCCGAGCACCCTCCCGCCGGGCGCATCCCCCTGCACCGGCTACCCGAAGACCGCCGCCGGCAAGCTGAACAACGGCCAGTCCGCCTACCAGCCGAACAACCTGTACTACCAGACGGCGGCCCCCGGCCGGCAGTCCGCCTGCCTGGACAGCGATGACAACGTCGACTTCGACCTCTTCCTCCAGAAATGGAATGGCACGAGCTGGGTCACCGTCGCCGCCTCCGACAGCCCCGGACCCGACGAGCAGGTCGGCTACACCGGCACCCGCGGCTACTACCGCTACCGCGTGACCTCCGCGAGCGGCTCCGGCTCCTACACCCTGAAGTACAAGACATCATGACGTTCCCCCCGATGTGAAGCCGTACCGCCTTCGCGGCACCTCAGGGGGCCTCGCGTAGCGGGCGGCCCGGCCGTGGGGGGGGGCGCGGGGGCGGGGGGGGGCCCGCGCGCGCCCCCGGGTGGGCGCCCGGCGCGCGGCCGCGGCGCTAGACGAAACAAAAGATTACTGAGAGG
>NZ_JBFAOJ010000215.1:0-3475 GCF_040675205.1 Streptosporangium sp. NPDC049644
CCTGCCCCGTAACTCCTAACTCAACTGGACCTCGACTCACGATTGGCGGTGGGTCGTGGCGGAGTTCCAGGCGGGCGAGGTCGTCGTCCCGGTCGTCCCGTCTGCACGGGATTTCATTCGGGATCTGAAGAAGCAGGTCCTGCCCGGTGCCTACGGGCTTGGCCAGTCCGTCGGCAAGGACATCCAGCGCGGCATCAAGGACGCCATGGGAGGCGTCTATGACTCGCTGAAGGAGCAGACGCAGAGGCAGCAGGCGCAAGCACCGAAAGACGGCGCCACTGTTGGAGGCGCGTTCGCACAAGGGTTCAAGCGGGCCGTTGAGTCTGCTTTACGAGCCCTGCCGAAGATCGAGGTTGACGCTGACACCTCTCCAGCTCAGGCGCAGATTCAGAACCTGCGCGCCCGAATGGAAGCGCTGTCGGCCAAGACGGTCGGCATCGACATAGACGCCGGTGCTGCGCAAGCAGAACTCGCTGCGATCCAGCGAGAACTCTCCTCGATCGACGGCCGATCCGTATCCGCCGACCTGCGGATGGACATCGCTTCAGCGTTGGCGGAACTCGCCGCGGTTGAGGCGGGCATCTCTCGGGTGGACGGGCGTACGGCGAACGCTCGCGTTGATGTGGACGTGGCCGGCGCGCTCGCGTCGATCGGACTTGTTACTGCCGCACTGGCTGCTTTGCCGGCGGTCGCAACGGTCGCGTTTGGCGCTGCCGGTGTGGCAGGTGCCGCGATCGCCGCTGGCGTTGGTATCGGCGCTCTGGCTGCGGTGGCGGTGCCGTCGCTGACCAGGATTTCCGAGGCGTCGAAGGCGAACGAAGCGGCGATGAAGGCCGCTTCGTCTGCGACGTCGGGGGCGGCGGGAGCGGCTCAGCAGGCCGCCATCCAGAGCCTGAACCTTGCCGCGGCAGAGCAGCGTGTCGCCGACGCGAAACGCACCGCTTTGGCTGCAGAGCAGGAACTGACCCGGGCGCGGATCGAGGCGAAACGGGCCGCCGAAGATCTCGCGCTCGCTTCCCGGAATGCGGCTCTGTCGGAGGAAGATGCTCTGCTCGGTGTCGAGGAGGCGCGTCAGCGCCTGGCCGAAGTGTCCGCGGACCCGAAGACGTCGGAACTGGAGTACAAGCGCGCCGAGCTCGCGGTGCGGCAAGCCAAGCAACGGGCCAAGGAAGCGACTCTCAGAAACAAGAGGCAGCAGGCCGAGCAGAAGGCCGCCGACAAGGCAGGCATTGAAGGCTCCTCTCAGGTCGTCGCCGCCAAAGACAAGATCGCTCAGGCGAACAAGCGGGTCGAGGACGCCGAGCGCCAGCTGAGGGTCATGCAACTACAGCAGGCCGCCGCCGCGAAGCAGCAGGCCGCCTCGACCGGCGGTGTGGTCGCCCAGATGGTGAAGCTGTCGCCGGCAGCGCAGGTTGCGGCCAAGCAGATCGAGGCGTTCAAGAATGCGTACGAGGGCTGGCAGAAGCGGCTAGAGCCTGCCGTACTGCCTGCGGTAACCGGCGCCCTGAAGGTCTTGCAGGGCTTGTTCAAGCCGCTGGAACCGCTGATCAAGGGGACATCTGCCGCCCTGGTCGGGTTGGAGCAGTCCGCATCTAAGGCGCTCGGCGGGAAGTTCTGGACATCCTTCTTCAAGGACCTGTCCACCGCGGCGCCCACCGCCGTGACCGGGCTTGGCAAGTCGCTCGGCAACATCACGACCGGTGTAGCCGGGATGATCAAGGCGTTCTTGCCGTTCACAGGGACGATCGTCGGCGGTATCCAGAAGGCCACCGCAGCGTTCTCGACCTGGGGGCAGAACCTCGGCAAGTCCGAAGGGTTCAAGGCATTTGTTGCCTACGTGAAGGCGAATTGGCCGGCCGTGCAGACGCTGTTTTCCAACGTCGCCGCAGTCGTCAAGAACCTAATCGTCGGCTTGGCTCCGCTGGGGTCCGGCGCCTTGTCAGGACTGTCTGGCATAGCAAGCCTGCTCGCCAAGATGCCGCCCGAGACCCTCGCCGCTATAGCCACTGCGGTTGGTGCGGTCGCGCTGGGTGTGAAGGCGTGGGGCATCTCGCAGAAGATCTTGAATGTCGCGTTAAGTGCGAACCCGATCGGCCTGATCATCACAGCGATCGGCCTGCTTGTGGCCGGGCTGACGTACGCCTATCAACAGTCGGAGACGTTCCGGCAGATCGTCGATGCCGCGTTCCAGGCAGTCGGTCAGGCTGTGTCCTGGGCGTGGGAGAACGTCATGAAGCCAGCGCTTGAGGCGCTGGTGACGTTCTGGAACACCGTGCTGGCGCCTGCTTTGCAGTGGCTGTGGCAGAACGTCATCGTCCCAGCGTGGAACGGTATCTCTGCGGCGGTCACAGTGGCGTGGAACAGCGTCATCAAGCCCGCCCTGCAAGCGCTGTGGAACTTCATCGTTACCACACTGGCACCAAAGATCATTTGGCTGTGGGAAAACGTCATCAAGCCTGCTTTCGCCAAGGCAGGCGAGGCCATCAAGGCGGCGTGGACTCTGGTGATTCAGCCAGCACTCAAGGCGCTGTGGTCATTCATTACCGAAACCCTGGCACCAAAGATCGCGTGGCTGTACGAGAACGTTATTAAGCCCGCGTTCTCCAAGATCGGTCAGGTGATCAGTGACGCGTGGACCAAGGTGATCCTTCCGGTCTTCAACTTCCTGAAGGACTTCATCACCAAGGACATCCCGAACGCGTTCGAAAAGGGCGTCAGCCTGGTCGGAACCGCCTGGACCAAGATCCAGGACATGGCGAAGAAGCCGGTCAACTTCATCATCGGCACCGTCTACAACGGCGGCATCGTCAAGCTGTGGAACACAGTGGCCGACGCCCTTGGCCTGGAGTTGAAGCTGAAGGAGATCCCTCAGCTCGCGACTGGCGGCATCTACCCCGGGTACACACCAGGCCGTGACATCGGGCTCGCCGCGGTGTCCGGCGGTGAAGCGATCATGCGCCCGGAGTGGACACGCGCCGTCGGCCCGGGGTTCGTCGACCAAGCGAACAAGGCAGCCCGCTCAGGTGGCGTGGCCGGCGCAGCGAAGTTCATGGGCGGATTCGCGAACGGCGGGATCATCGATGGCCTGATCGGCGCCGGGGTGAAGGCCGGCAGCGAGGCATTCTTGAATCCGCTGCTGGACAAGGCCGCCGCGGCGATGGGTAACAGCCCGTGGGCCAAGATGCTGGTCGGTGTGCCGAAGCGGATGATCGCTGAGGTGGTGGCGTTCCTCGCGAAGAAGGACGCCGAAACGGGTGGCCTGTCCGGCGGGAAAGCGGTTCAGTACGCGCGGGAGCAGATCGGTAAGCCGTACGAGTGGGGAGCGACTGGCCCGAACTCGTTCGACTGCTCCGGTCTGGTGATGCGGGCTCTGCAGGCCGCCGGGGTAAAGGGTGTGCCTCGGGTGACGCAGGATCAGATCAACTGGGTTGAGCCGGTCGCGAAACCGCAGGCGGGCATGCTCGGCTTTCCGCAC
>NZ_JBFAOJ010000216.1:0-3383 GCF_040675205.1 Streptosporangium sp. NPDC049644
GCGAAGATCGACATCCGGGAGCAGCAGGTCGCCGCCCAACGCCGCGGCCCGCCGCCCCACACGAGGAACGGCGGCGACGGCCGGCTACGCAAGCGAATGCCCGTTAGTCCGGGTAGCAGACGCCCGGCGGGTCGAAGTACTCCGCCGTGGTGATCACGGGCCGCTGGCCGCCGTTGAGGCTGCTCAGCGCGCTTTCGTCCAGCTCCATGCCGGCCGGGGTGATGTCACCCAGTTCGGTACGCGGTGTCGCGCTCATGGAACGTTCCTCCTTTCGTGGTGCGAAACCATCTCGCGGCCAATGCTGCTGACCCTGCCTTGTGAGCCGTTTGAAATGACTTGTGGGCGCTTGTGGCACAGGTGTTGCCGGCAGGAGTCGTTGATCAAGTGGTCTGTATTCGAGCCCATCGTCCAGGTGGTGGTCACTCGGAGTGGTCGTTGGGGGCGTAGCGGTTGACAGCTCGCCGACGGCGAGATCGGCGAAGCCCTGGAGGTGCTGTGGGGCAGGGCGGCGGTCAACACCTGGAACGCGCGCCGCGCTTTGGCACTGTCGTGGCCGGCGTGGTGCTCGGCATGTGAGTCGCGGTCGCGGGTGAGTACGAGGACATGCGGGGGTGACACGGTTCTTCACGCAGAGCGGGCCCGCGCGCGGGGCGGCGGGCCCGCCGGTGAAACCAGGCCGTCGCCGCCGCCCCACAGGGGAACGGCGGCGACAGCCGGCTACGCGTCCGGGCAGCAGATGCCCGGCGGGTCGAAGTACTCACCCGTGGTGATCACGGGCTGCTGGCCGCCGTTGAGGCTGCTCAGCGCGCTCTCGTCCAGCTCCATGCCGGCCGGGGTGATGTCACCCAGTTCGGTACGCGGTGTCGCGTTCATGGAACGTTCCTCCTTTCGTTGCGAGAAACCATCTCGCGGCCAATGCTGCTGATCTTGGCTTGGGAGCCACTTGAAGCGACTTGTGAGCACTTGCGGCATGGTCTTCGCGGTGGCTCATCCGTGGTGCGCCGGGAGCTGAGCCCGGATGAGGCTCGCGTACAGGCCGCCCGCGCCGATCAGCGTCTCGTGCACGCCGCGCTCGACGATCCGGCCGCGGTCGAGCACCAGGATCAGATCGGCGTCCCTGATCGTGCTCAGCCGGTGGGCGATCACGATCCGGGTCTGCGGCAGGGTGTCGAGGTTCGAGCTCAGCGCCGCCTCGGTGTCGGTGTCGAGGTGGCTGGTGGCCTCGTCCAGCAGCAGGATCTCCGGCCGGCTCAGGATCGCCCTGGCCAGGGCGATGCGCTGGCGCTGGCCGCCGGACAGGCCCCCGCCCTCGGTGAGCAGGGTGTGGTACCCCATGGGCATGGTGGCGATGTCGTCGTGGACGCAGGCCAGCCGGGCCGCCTCCTCCACTTCGGGCGGTGTCGCGTCGGGATCGCCCAGCGCGATGTTGTCCGCGATCGAGCCGGTGAACAGGGCGGGCTCCTGTGTGACCACCCCGAAACGGCGCCGCAGCCATCGCGGATCCAGGCTGGACACCGGGGTTCCGTCGTAGCGGATCTCGCCCTCGACCGGTGGGAACAGTCCCAGCAGGAGCCGTGCGAGAGTGGTCTTGCCGGACCCGGACCTGCCGACCAGCGCGACCTTCTGCCCGGGAGAGATGTGCAGGTCGATCCCGCGGACGATCCATGGGCTCTCCGGCGCGTACCGGAAGCCGACCCCGCTCAGTTCGACCCCGCTCGGCCCATCTCCCTTCGGCTCGGCGACCATCGGTTCGGCCCGGCTCTGCTCGGTTCCGCCGGTGGTCTCAGGGGCGGTGTCCCAGATGTCGGCGAGCCGTTCCGCCTGGGCGCGGGCGGTCTGAAGGCCCCGCAGGCTGACGGTCAGCGAGGCCATCGGCGCCAGGGCGGCGGCGGCAAGGGCCAGCACGCCGAGCATCGCGCCCGGGGTGAGCCGATCGTCCACCACCTGCCACGCGCCGGCCCACAGCAGCGCCAGCGGGGCGGCGAACCGCAGCGCGGCCAGCACGTTGTCCTGCATGCCCTGGGCGAAGGAGCTGCGCCGCGCTCGCTGGGTCTGGATGTTCAGCAGGCGCGTCCAGCGGTCCAGCACCTGGGACTCCGCGCCGGACGACTTGATCGTCTCAATGCCCTTGACGGACTCGATGAGTTGTCCCTGGGCGTCGTTGCGCGCCTCCTGCTCGCGGTGGACCAGGTCGCGGATTCGCTGCCGGGTGAGGAGGAGCACGAGGAACTGGGCCGCCGCCATGACGGCGAGCACCCCGCCGAGCAGGGGCGACCGTACGGTGATCACGATCAGGTAGAAGACGGCGAGGGGCGCGTCGAGCAGCGCCGACAACACCTGCCCGGTGAGAATGTCGCGGAGCAGCCCGGCCCCGGCGATCCGCGCGACCAGGTCGGCGGAACCCCGGTGGGCGAAGAAGCGGAACGGCAGGGCGAGCAGCCGCCTGGCCAGATCGTCGAGGAGAGTGGTGTCGGCCCGGGCCCGCAGCACGACCAGCGCCCAGGCTCGCAGGCCTCCTGCCGCGAGATGGGCGAGCGCCGCCGTGGCCGCGGCCAGGCCGAGCAGGAGCAGCAGGTCGATCTCGCCGCGTCCCAGCACGCTGTCCACGACGCTTTCTGTGGCGGCGGGCAGCACGAACCCGAGCGCCTGCAGGAAGAGGCTGAGCAGCACCAGGGTGGCCAGGATGCCCCGATGGTTCAGCACACTGAACCGGATGTAGCGCGACCACCAGGAACGCCGCGCACCGAAGCGTCCCCGTTGAAAGTCCGGGCCGGGGGCGAAGGTGAAGGCCACGCCGCTGTAGTCGCGGGTGAACTCCTCCCGGGTGAGCCGGATCCGGCCGGCCGCCGGGTCGACGATCGTGATCGTCTCCTCGGCGACCCGCTCGACCACCACGAAGTGCCGGGTCTTCCAGTGGGCGATGGCCGGCAGGGGGAGCGTGGACACCTGCGCTGCGGGCAGGGAGAACGCGCGGGTGGTCAGTTCGCGTGCCCGCGCGACGCGTACCAGGGTGAGCGCGCTGACGCCGTCCCGGCCTATGCCCATCTCCCTGGCGAGGGCGGACACGTCGGTGTGGTGCCCGTGCGCGCCGAGGACCATCGCGAGGCAGGCCGCCCCGCATTCGACCGTGCTGTGTTGAAGGATGACTGGAACTCGCATGGAGCGGAAGTCTCCGCCAACCCGGTTGTGAGCGGCTGGTTGTACTGCCAAGCAGGTTGGTGACGTCGCTTGGCACGAGTTGAACCGGCCGGTCGCGAGGCCGGGCTGTCCGGTGGCGTCAAGAAATCTGGGCGGGCAGGTAGAAATCCGGTTCGCGGCTCCGATCCTCTCCTGAGCGGGCCCCATCGGGGGCCGCAGGAACAGGAGCGAAGCGACATGACCAA
>NZ_JBFAOJ010000217.1:0-3335 GCF_040675205.1 Streptosporangium sp. NPDC049644
GGGGGTGGGTGTCTGGTCGGGTGGTCTGCTGGCTGCTCCTCCCCGTAGGAGCAGCGGGCGGATCATCCGCGTCAGGCGGCGAGGGCGGCGAGGGCGGCGAAGAGCTTCTCGCAGCCGCGGGTGGTGGCGAGGATGCCGTCGAGCAGGCTGGCGTGGGCGGAGATGATCTGCGCGTCGCGGTAGTCGCCCTGGCGCTCCTGCAAGCGGCGGGCGGCGGCGAGCTGGTCGGCGGCGTGGTCGGCGTCGCGCATCTCGTGGGTGCGGACCTCGGCGACGCCGTCGGCGGCGATGAAGGTGTAGCGGATGGCGAGGGTGTTGGTCATGTCGTTCCCCTTCTCCCGTAAAGGTGGCCATCCACCTTTCGATAAGCCGAAGCTAGCACATGCCTAGAAAGGTGGCAATCCACCATGCGAAGATAGGTCCATGCCGAACCTGCACCGACTCAAACCCCGCACCTGGAGAGCCGAAGATGACGAGGTCGCAGCCGCAATAGCGAACCTGCCTGCGGGAAAAGCCATGACCGCGTACATCCGCGCCGCCGTCATCGCCCTCGGCAAAGACCCCGAGCAGGCCCTATCCGCCGTTGAACACCACTGGCCCGAAGATCCGAAACCTGTTGGTCGGCCTCGCAAGGCGCCGCCCGCAGCCGAGTAGCCCGTCACTCCTCCCCCTCCTCTGCGAGTAGGTCTTCCTGCCCTTCGACGTCTCCGCCGGCCCGGGTACGGACTGACACACCCCGTGGGCGCCGAGCGGGGATGAGGCCGAGGCGTTTCGCGCAGCACTTGCCGAACCCGAGAGCGATCCATTTCGGGTCGGTCAGCACCTTGTGGCACGCCCCGCACTTGCCTGTGCGGGGCGTGCCCTCCTCGGCGAACAGGGTCACCGGGGCTCCGAGGAGTCGAGGGCAGCGAGCGGGGCAGCGCCGGGAGACGCCGTGCTGCCAGTGGGCGAGTCCGGGGCCTCCCAGCGCACAGTGGCGGTGGGCTTCTCCGTTCCGAGATCGCGGAGACGGGCGAGCTCCTTCTGCTCCACCACGACCAGGCCGTGCTCGGCGAGAGCGGCCAGGGCTGCGTCTGCGGCGTCGTCCGCCTCCCGACCGGACAAGATCACCGGTTTGCCCTCTGCGAGTGTCCGGGTGGCGTCAGGGCCGAGGGTGAGCCTGACCCGGGTGCGGATGGTGCGGGCGAGCACGTCGCGGAGGTCGTCAGGCACGGCGGGGCCTCCATTCCTGCTCGTACAGGCCAACCTGCACATCGAACGGCAACTGGTCGATGAACTGGGCGTCGCCGAACCGGGCGGTCTTCGCGGCGAGTGCTTCCTCCTCGGTGGAGCCGTCGAGCTTCACCCAGTCGGCGGTGCACCACGCGCCGTCCGGGGAGTCGGCTTCGCCGCACGGGATGAAGTTGTGCATGCGTCCATGGCTGAAGCACCAGGCGAACCAGGTGGGTCCGGTCGGCTCTCTCACAAGGTCTCCTTCGGGAAGTCAGGGTTCAACGCCACGGCCTGACGGTCGGCGGGCGGGTCGTTGCGGCGTCTCCACGCCCGCCAAGCGTCCTCAGGCAGCAGCGCAAAGGCGAGCAGGACAGCGGGGGCGGACTGGGCGCGGAAGAGAGTCCACCGCGCCCAGTCCCGCGCCTCCGAGATCGGCCGAAACCGTCCGAGGGCGTAGCCGACGAAAGGGCCGACGGTGGCGAGCAGGTACAGGCCGAGGTCAGGCATCTCGCGTCTCCCGGTCTCGGAGAGCGTCAGCCACGGTGTGGCCGTTGCACGTCATGGTCGGGGCGGTGCGCTTGGCCAACGCCAGCGCGGCGTCGAGGTCGAAGCGGTGGGCGGCCAGCCAGTCGTCTTCTCGGCTGGTCGGGCGAGGCTCGTAGTCCTTGACGCCGTCGGCGTTCAGGGCGAACGGCCCGTCCATGACGGCCCACAGGCCACGCCCCCGGTACTCCACGGCCGGCGTGTACGGGTCGGCGTTGATGTCGTCCTCAGGCAGGCAGGACACCTCGTAGCGGGTGACGCGCACCTGCGGGGCAGGAATCTCAGGCATCGACAACGTCTCCGACCTTCAGGCCACGCCGGTCCATCCAGGCCAGGCAGGTACGGCAGTCCACGGGCTCATCCACCTCTCGGGTGATGACTCCGGAGCAGCCGCCCACCGACCACCACGGCGACAGTCCGCGGGAAGGGTCGTGGTTGGGCAGCAGCAGCCGGGAGGCGTGGACAGCGCCAGCGCGGGGCGAGTTGGAGCGGGCGGCAACGAGCTGGCCGGCCTGGCGGTCGACGTCAGGCATGGGCTCTCCTCAAGCCGCGGAACGGGCGAACCTCAAGGGATCCGTCAGCGCGCTCGACGAGCACGTTGGTGGGCGCGTAGTCGCCGATGCGGGGCAGCGGGAATCGCTTCGCCGGCCGGTCCTTGCGGCGCTGGTTCGGCCACAGCAGCACGGTGACGGGCTCTCCGCGTAGCAGGTAGCGGCGAGGCTCAGCGGGCATCGGGCTTCTCCTCGGGCGGGGTGGACATGGCGCGTAGCACGTCCTCGGGCGGGGTGACCGGCCCAAAGCGGGGGGTGGTGTCCGGGCGCCAACGGCGGGTCAGGCGTCTCCACAGGGCCTGTACGCGGTGCGGAAGGATGGTCATCAGCTGTTGCTCCCGCCCCGGTCGGCGGGCGCGCCCGCATCAATGCCCAGTTCGTCGCGTAGGCGTCGCAGCCGCTCCCGCGACCAGTGGCGCAAGGTGCCATGCTGCAGGCTGGTCGCGCTGGCGAGCGTCCGCATCTGCTCGTCCCCCACCTGGTAGACAGCGGCGAGGATGCGCAGCCACGCCACATCCGCCCACTCAGTGACGGAGTGGGGGTAGCAGCGGTGCCGGGCCGCCCGCTCCGGGCCGGTGGTGGGCGGGCAGCCGACCTCAATCAGGGGGTAGGAGTAGCGGCCGATCAGCAGGTCACAGTCCGGGTGGCCGTCGATGCCTGAAGCGATTGCGGCGACGGCCGATTCGGGGCGGGCGTACTCGGCTTCGGTGGTGATGGCCGGGTCGTGGGAGAGGCACAGAACACGGTAGATGCTGCTCACAGCGCCTCCTTGCCCTGCTCGGCGCGCGGAGTCTTCATCTTCGTGATGCCGGTCATGAGTTCGTAGTCGGCGGTGGAGATGCGCTGGCGGGCGTGGTCGACCAGAGCGGCGGCGATGACGCGCTCCCGCTCGGGGAGCTGGGTGAGGTCGGCTTCGTCGTCGAGGCGGACGATCGCTTCGTTGGTGGCGACGTACCAGAGTGCGGGGCCGTGCTTGGTGGAAACGTCCATCGGGGGTCGGTCCTTTCGTGGTGCCCCGCCCAGACACGC
>NZ_JBFAOJ010000218.1:0-3226 GCF_040675205.1 Streptosporangium sp. NPDC049644
TCATGGAGCCCGGCAACGTCCTGTCGTGGAGCGAGGACATTGATGCGCTCCGCGGCGGTACCCGCGGCGGCGCGCGAGGGGTGTGCGAACGTCAGCCCAGCTTGATGACCGTGCTCTTGTTCTCGGTGTAGTGCTGCATGACGTCGTAGCCCATCTCGCGGCCCCAGCCGGACTCCTTGAAGCCGCCGAAGGGCAACGCCGGGTCGAAGACGCCGTAGCAGTTGACCCAGACCACTCCCGCGCGCAGCGCGCGGCTCATCGAGTGCGCCCGGGAGATGTTCTGGGTCCAGACACCGGCCGCGAGACCGTACGGCGAGTCGTTGGCGACCTCCACCAGGTCGTCGACCTCGCGGAACGGCGTGGCCACCACGACGGGGCCGAAGATCTCCTCGCGGACGATCCGCATGTCCGGGGTCACGTCGGTGAAGACGGTGGGCTGGAGGTAGAAGCCCCGGTCGCCGACCGTTTCGCCGCCGCTCAGCACGGTCGCGCCCTGCTCGACACCGGAACGCAGGTAGCCGGTGACGCGCTCCAGGTGCTCCTTGCTGACCAGCGGCCCGACCTGCGTCTCCGGATCGAACCCGTCGCCGATCCTCATCGACGCGCCGATCGCCGCCACCCGCGCGACCACCTCGTCGAAGACGGACTCCTCGACGTACAGTCGCGAGCCGGCCACGCACTGCTCGCCCATGTTGGAGAAGATCGCCGCCGCGGCTCCCGCCGAGGCGGCCTCGAGGTCGGCGTCGGCGAAGACGATGTTGGGGCTCTTGCCGCCGAGTTCGAGCGTCACCCGCTTGAAGTTGCCGAGCGACGCGGTGGCGATCGCCCGTCCGGTCTGGGTGGAACCGGTGAACGACACCTTGTCCACCAGCGGGTGCTCCGCGAGGGCGGCTCCCGCCGAGGGGCCGTAGCCGGGCACGACATTGAGCACCCCTTCGGGAAGCCCGGCCTCGATCGCGAGCCGGGCCAGCCGCAGTGCGCTCAGCGGTGTCGCCTCGGCGGGCTTCAGCACGCAGGTGTTACCGGCCGCCAGGGCCGGGCCCACCTTCCACGCCGCGTTCGACAGCGGGTAGTTCCAGGGGACGATGAGGGCGCAGACGCCGAGAGCCTCCCGCTGGGTGAAGGCGTGGTAGTCCCCGGGCGTGGAGAGCGGGATCGTCGCGCCGGTGACCTTGGTGGCCCACCCGGAGAAGTAGTGGAACGCCTTGACGGAGCCCCGCACGTCGATCATCTGGGACTGGGCGTAGGGCTTGCCGTTCTCCAGCGTGGTGAGCCGGGCGAGTTCCTCCCCGTCCCGCTGGATGAGGTCGCCGAGCCGCCAGAGGATCTGCGCCCGCTCGTTGGGCTTCATCCTCGGCCACGGCCCGGAGTCGAACGCCTTCCTGGCCGCCAGGACGGCGCGGTCCACGTCGCTCTCGCGCGCCTCCTGCACCGAGACGAACACCTCGCCCGTCGCCGGGTTCACGACGGGGATCTGGCCGCCCGCCTCGGACTCCTCCCACTTCCCGTCGATGAACAGAAGCGTGTGCTCGATGGGCTTCTGCTGGGCTTCGGTGTCGGGGGTCGCGGCCATCACTGTCCTTTTCGTGCGGATCGTACGGTGGTTGGGAAGACTGTCAGTGCTCGTGCAGGATGACGCCGCGGATGTTGACCCCGGCGTGCAGGTCGTCGTAGGCCTCGTTGATCTGCTCAAGGCGGTACGTGCGGGTCACCAGCTCGTCGAGCTTGAGTCGGCCGGCGGAGTGCATCCCCAGCAGCCGCGGGATGTCGGCGACCGGGTTGCAGTTGCCGAACAGGGAGCCGGTCAGCGTCTTGGTCCGGTTGGAGAAGTCGCGGGGGTTCACCGCGATGTGCTTGTCGGTGGAGCCGAGGGAGGCGACGACGCAGGTGCCGGCCTTGCCGGTCAGGTCGAAGGCCTGGCCGATGATGTCGCCGTTGACCCGTCCCACCGTGATGACGGAGACGTCGACGCCCCGCCCGCCGGTGATCTCCTCGATCCGCGGCCGGGCGTCGTCGAGGGAGGCGAAGGTGTCGGTCGCGCCGAAGGTGGGAGCCTGGCTCCGCGCGAACTCCGAGGGGTCGACGACGATGACGTGGTCGGCGCCGGCGTGCCTGGCACCCTGGACCACGTTCATGCCGACCCCGCCGGCGCCGAGGACGAGGACCGCGTCACCCGGCCGGACGTCTCCGGCGTTGACCGCCGCGCCCCAGCCCGTGAGCACGCCGCAGGAGACCAGGCACGCGGCGGTGAAGTCCGTCGAGTCGGGCACGGCGACCGTCTGGCTCTCGTGGCAGACCAGGTAGTTCGCGAAGGTCCCCAGACTGCTGGTGGCGGTGACCCCGGGGCCGTCCGCGAGCCGGAAGCGCAGGGTGCCGTCCATCGCGTACCCCGGCCGCACGCCGGCCGTGCTCTCGCAGAGGTAGGACCTGCCCGCGGCGCAGTAGCGGCACGAACCGCAGACGGGCACGAACAGCGTCGCCACCCGGTCGCCGACCTTCACCCGGGTGACACCGACGCCGACCTTCTCCACGATGCCGGCCCCCTCGTGCCCGCCGACCTGAGGCAACTCGGCGCGGATGTCCCCGCGCACGACGTGGTCGTCGGAGTGGCAGATCCCGGTGGCCATGACCTTGACGAGTACCTCGCCGGGACCGGGGTCGCCCACCTGGAGATCCTCCACGCTCCACTTCTCCCCGACACCGTGGATTACCGCTCCCCGAGCCTTGACCATCGTTTCGCCCACCTCGCCAGCTACGAATATTCGGTTCACTCAGCAAACCATTGTTTCAAAATCGTCCTCTGTTGCATAATGCCATGTCAAGGGCCTCGGGAGAATGTGAGCGGGAACGCAGTGCCCCGCCGAGCGGGGTGGCGAAGGCGATCCGACGGTGTCTGGAGGCGGGAACCACCGGTCGCGGCCCCCGGTGGACGGGGGTGCGCCGGAGTCGGCGGGAGATCCGGACGGCGGAGGCGCCGATCGTCGCGCGGAGGCCCGGCGGGGGTGGCCTCGTCACGGCGGGGAGCCGTCGGTCCGGCGGGCCGGGCGTGTGTTCCCGCGGACCACCGGCACGTTCTGCCGGCGCGGGGCCGACGGGCCCCGGCGCGACGGAGCCTACCCGGTGCCGGTCGATGCCCTCGCGGTGTCACAGGGTGTCATGAGATGTCGCGGGGTGTTGCGGGGCGTTGCGTGATGTGGATCGGCCGTCGCCGGACCGATCGGTCCGG
>NZ_JBFAOJ010000219.1:0-3145 GCF_040675205.1 Streptosporangium sp. NPDC049644
CGCGGTGCCGTAGGCATCCCGCATCTCCAGGTGAACGGCGCTGTGCTCGAAGCCGGCCAACAGCTCCTCGAACGCGTCGTCAGAGATGTTCATGGGCCTGCCGGCGTGAAGAACTGAAGCATTCGGTCGGGGGTCTCACAGGCGACCTCCCCCACGGGGATGTCCATCTGGGCGAGGGCTTCCGGGTCGGTGACAACCCAGCCCTGGACCACCCAGCTACCACGGTCGGTTCGGTAGACGGTCGGCGATCCGGTCGGGTTACTTTCGGGATCTTTACCTACGAACGTTAGACGCATGATCGGTTCCCCACTCTCATGGTGCGGAACGTTGCGGACCTCTGAGGCGGTCGTGGCTCTCTCGCGCAACATCTTCAACCTTCATGGACCGGCTTGTCAGTCGATCCCTAACGTCGGAGCGAAACGATCCCATCACACGGAGGTGTGCTCATGACACCCGACCTGTACGGAAGAACGGACCTGACCACCGCGAAGTTCACCCGCATCCCCTGCGGCGGGTCGAATGACGACGACGGCGAGGGGGAGGCGTGCCCAGAGATGGCCGTCGTTGGTGACGGTGTCTTCGCCCTGCGCGACAGCAAGAACCCCGGGGCGGGGACGCTCTTGTTCAACGGTGCCGAGTTGGCCGCTTTGCGCGACGGCATCGGCGCCCTGATCTAGCACCCCCGCGATGCGGACTTGCCTGTGGTACCACAGGCAAGTCCGTTAGTCGTATAGGGAGAGGACCAGTGCATCATTTTCACGGATATACATGGACAGGTCAGGCAGCGCCTTACCTGAACAGCGAGGGCATTCGCAGGCCATTTCATCCCGAATTTCAGTCTTCACCCCTTCCACCGATGAGATTGTGTGACTGGCTGCTCAAGCCGCACAACCGCATCGCCGCCTCGTTCGAGCAGGTCGACGACGCTGTGACGTGGCTCATTGACCAGTACGACATCGCTTGCCCCTCATTCCATCTCCCCGACCAGGAGGCGAAGATCGGCCGGGAGCATCGCCATGAAGGAGTGGTGGAGGCACTCCCCGGCGGTACCGATATCCAGTGGGGATTCCATCTCAAAGGAGAGCGCTTTGTTTCGATGGGAATTATCTGCTGCCCGAACAAGCACGCCCCTGATTACAAGTGCCCGAAAGGTCGGCGATAGCTGACGTTACGGGTTGAGCTTCCCTCCACAGTCCTCGTCACGGAGACGACCGACAAAGGAGAATCACGCCATGCACGACCAGCCTTGGACCACCGCGCCTCTGGTCGCCTTCGACCTTGAGGGCAGCGGCAGCCAGGACCACGAGCACGAGGCGATCCTGGAGGTCGGAGTCGTCCCGCTGGTTGACGGGCACCCGGACATCCGAAACGCCTACGACTCGACGGTGAACCCTGGTCGGCGCATCCAACGCCGCCCCTGGTCCTCCCCCGGCCTGACCAACGACGTGCTCGGCCTGGCCCCGCGACTGGACGCCATCGAACCGGAGCTGGCCGGCCGCCTGAACGGGACAAGCATCGTCGGCCACAACGTCAACGTGGACTGGCGGCTGCTGTCACCGCGCTGCCCCGGCATCCGACCGGCCTCGCTGATCGACACGCTCAAACTCGCCCGCCTCATCCATCGGAAAGCTCAGCCGCGAACCCTGACCGCGCTCCTCGCCTACTACGAACTCGACGACGAGGTGACCGAACTGTCCGGCGGGCAACCACACCGCGCCCTGTGGGACGCGGTCGGCGCCGGACTGCTCCTCGGCGCGCTCATCCGGGAACTTCCTCATGGGGGCAGCCTGACTGTCACCGGGCTGCACACCGTGGCGGGCGTGTCGTTGGGTGACGCCGAGCAGACGTTGCCGCTGTTCTAAACCTGCGCCAGGGCAGCGCGGACCAGCGAGTCGCAGGTGTCCGTCGTCCACTCCAGGTCGATGCCAAGGGAACGCGCGAACGCGTCGAAGTGAAGAGGAGAAACCTCGACTCACTCCTGTCCGACGATGACCTTCCGGTGGTAGGCCAGGTGCTCCGGGTTGATGTCGTGGTTCGGGGCGAGTCGCAGGGGGCCAAGCGAGACGCCGGAGGTCATGTCCATCACCGCGAGGTCGGCCTGGATGGCGATCGCGCCCCGGTCGAACAGGACGTGGTCGTTGGGGCAGAGGCAGAGCAGGTTGTCGGGCTCGTCCGGGCCGTTGTGCGGCTCTCCGAGCGGGCGGATGTGGGCTCCCTCCGCGTAGAAGCCCCGGCGGAGAGCGAGACGGTTACCGCAGAACTGGCAGCGGAAGGCGTGCGCCTGCTTGATCTGCCCGGCGAGCAGGGAGTCGCGGATGACGCGCTCCATGATGGACTCGCTACGGCCCGGTGTGGGGGACCCGCCGTGAATGGCGACCGCGTCCAATCCGAGCCTGGCGAGAAGCGCGTTGTGGTCGACCTCGTGGAAGTACGCGCTGAGCAGCCGCACGACGATCTGGGCTCGGATCTCCTCCTGATCGGCGACGATCTCATATGCCCACGGCCGCAGGCCACTGTTCGGCCGGTGCTCCTTCATCCACTGCTGTGCGGGCCGGCCACTGGCGGGCGGCACGTTGGCGTGACCCGGCAGATCCCACAGGCCGTGGTGGTAGAGCCACAGTACGGGGAACTCCGGATTGGGCCGGTCCTCCTCAAGGCCGAACTCCTCGATGAGCCATCCGAGCTCGCGATAGGTGTTCTCCCACGGCGTGAGGCGTGGCTCGCCCTGGGCCGCGCGGCCGATCGCCCAGAGCAGGGTCAATGGCTGATGCCGTTTCTGCGCACCGGTCGTGGGAGAAACGGCGGGCTTGAGCGAGTCGACCTTCTGCAGGAGGTCTTCGATGGAGGGCACTTCGGCAGCCTGCCCCGGTTTCGTCACCTCGAAGCCCAGGCCGCCGAGCACCCGGGCAACGGTGGCATTCCCGCCGGAGAACTCGTCAGGACGCAGCGGCCTGCCGCCGACTCCCCGGTAGGCGACTCCGGCGATCGCCTTGGAGTCGTACCGCTTGCCGCCGTGGACGAGGAAGTAGCCGATGGCCCGGCGGTAGCCGTACTGACCATGAAATCTCGGCGTGACGATGTGCACGGGGCCGCTTCCAGTTCGTTGTTCGCGTAGGTGTAGACCTGAAGGTATGAGATACGCGGA
>NZ_JBFAOJ010000220.1:0-3100 GCF_040675205.1 Streptosporangium sp. NPDC049644
CAGATGCAATACCAACCCGCGCTACTGGACGGCTTTGTCACCGAGACCAGACTGGCCCTCCAACCACCGTAACGTCCAGCTTTCATCCTCAGTACTTCTCAAGAAAGGCGTCACGGCCCAGCCGGTCGAACTCGGTGATGGCGGCGAGCACCATCTCACGTCGAAGCTCGGAAAGCACCACCTCATAAGCCTATACACGGTTACCGCTTGAATTCCTATCGATTTCCGGCGGAATCGGACTTCATGGCAAGCGGCGAGATCTCTGGCTCCGTCATGTAGAATCCGCGATTCCGTGAGCAAGTGCGGCTGATCATGATCACGGAACCTTTTTCACCCTCTGGGGACGGGCCTACTGGTCACAGCACGATCGCGACTCTGACGTTCACCTGATGGCGTAGAAAGCTCCTGGTAGACGGATTGATCACCACAACCAGACCCGTCACAACCAGGAGCTTCAGGTGCTGTTCCACCGCGCCGCAGCCGATGTGTCGCGTTCAACGCTGAACTACGTGGCCGGGCTGATCCGCCGGCGGCGCAAGGCGATCGGATCGATCTGGCGGCGGCTGAACCCAGAGCAACAAGCCCTGCTCGTCCTGGTCTACCTGCGCAAAGGCGAGACGTTCAGCGAACTGGCCGCCGGGTTCGGAGTGTCGACGGCAACCGCCTGGCGCTACGTGGAAGAGACGGTGAGGCTGCTGTCGGCGCGGTCTCCGAAACTCCGGCAGGCGGTACGCAAAGCCAAGAAGGACGGGCTGCACTATCTGGTGCTGGACGGCACGCTGATTCGCACCGACCGGGTGAAAACCGACCGGCCGTACTTCTCCGGCAAGCACCGCGTGCACGGGATGAACGTCCAGGTCATCGCCACCCCGGACGGGACGATCCTGTGGACGTCCGGAGCGCTGCCCGGCAAGACCCACGACCTGAGCGCCGCCCGGATCTGGGGCGTCCTACGCGAGCTGGAGCGGGTCGGCATCGTCACGCTCGCCGACAAGGCCTATCAGGGGGCGGAAGGCCCGGCCATCACCCCGTACCGAGGGAGAAACAAGCCAGAGTCCCAGAAGCGGGCCAACCGGTCACACGCCCACTTTCGAGGCCCGGGTGAGCGGGCGAATGCACAGCTCAAGAGCTGGCGTATCCTCCGCAAGCTCCGCTGCAGCCCCAACAAGGCCGGGCACCTGTGCAAGGCCATCGCCGTCCTGCAGAACCACCGGATCGCTCAATAACGAAAAGGTTCATTGTGTCGGTCGGTGCTGCGAGCATGACGAAATGATCGCGACCACTGACGACTATGCCTGGTTCTCCTACGAGCGCTTCCCCGACCTGGCGGAGGCCTACTGCTTTACCTACGTCCGCGGTCTGACACCCGAGCAACTGGTGAACCGGCTCGGTGGCCGACCGGAGGATTTCACACCTATGACGCTCGGTGGGTTGATCAAGGCTTCCTACTCCGGACCCGGCACCTACGGCACCTGGGACGGCATGTTCTTCGGCGCCGTCGCCATCGGCGACTGGGTGTTCATCGTCGAGCCCAACGGCGGGCTCGGTGCCGATGAAGAAACCATCACGTCGTTGTCGGCGGGAACCCGCCTCGTCTCCCACTTCCGCGACGTCGAAGGCGTCGAGTACTTCTACTGGATCGAAGACGGAGAAATCCGGTTCTGCTTCATCGCTGATGACGGTTACTCGGAAGAGGTACCGGACGAGGTCGTGGAGACCATGCAGCGGATCGACGCCGACTACAGACACCTCTACCCCAGCGACGGGCCGGCGTTCCTCCTGGCCGAGCATCTCACCGGCATCACGCTGACACCGGAGCTGCTGGAGGGGTCCACCTACCTGTGCGGAGCCATCCCCGAACCGAGGTGAGCAGGATCCATCCTCTATGGTCCCGCGGGCCGGCCGCGGCCGGTGGATCACTTCGCTGAAAGCTCATGCAAGATTCACCGGGGGCACCGTTCCGCGAGGACCTGCTGTACCAGGCCATCAGGGTGAAAAAGCTTCACTGTCCGAGCAGATCCGCGTGATCATGAGCTTTGACAACGCTCCGCGATGTCGAACTCACGGGACTTTTGTTCGCCATCTGTTCGGCGGTCATCCGCGGGGCCGGGCTCGTGGGGCGCAGCAGCGGCATGAAGCAGTCCGACCGTCGGAACGGCTTCTGGATTCGCCGCCATCAAGCCACCTCGTCCGTGGAATCGGGAGTGGGAGCCAGTCGCACGCTGCCGGACTGGACCTTCTCGTCGGGGAAGACCCACTTCCGGAGCGCCCAGAAGCGGAAGACCATGGCGATCAGCGTGCCGATGATCTGCGCGCTCATGAAGTCGGCGATCTCCTGGGTCACCAGGCTCACATCCGGGGTCTCCAGGCGAAATACGTACCTGGAGATCCATAGCGGCGCGGAGCTGAGCACTAGACCGGCGCCACTGACCAGGAAGAACAGCGCCGCCTCGTGACGGCGCTCGCGGCCGCCCCTGGTCCGGAACGACCATTCGCGATTCAACACGTAGGACACGATCGTCGCCACCAGCACCGCGATGATCTTCGCGGTCACCGGCTTCGGTTCCAGAATGGTCAGCTTCAGCCCATAGAACACCGTGTTGTCCACTAAGAACGCTGTTCCACCCACCACCACGAACTTCAGCAGTTCACGGTGCTTCAGCGCAAGTGCGTGCAGCGGTTCCGGTGATCTTGCGAGTACCGCGTTTGCTATTCGGAGCACCCCCGATCTTCTCACCGGTCGAACACCCGCGCTCACCCCTTGGCGCCCACCGAGGCCGGGCACGCTTTCTCAGCGAAGCACGACACCTTCCGAGGCTCCTGGAAGCACACGCCGAGCAACCCGAGTCGAGCCTGAAACCAGGCCGATTGCTCATCGGCCGGGGGACATCCGGGTGCTCACGTTCTCCGGATTCTTGGTGTTTCCGCAGGAGCCGATGCTCACCGAATCTCGGACCCTGCAGAAAAGGTAGAAGTTGCCCGGCAGGGGGATCGACGAGACCAGCCGGCGAGGAACCCAGCGGATGTCCTCGCCGGCTTCCACCATCTGATGAGCGATGCTGTACGACCAGCGCTGATAGTCGCTCAGTGGCTCCGACAC
>NZ_JBFAOJ010000221.1:0-2979 GCF_040675205.1 Streptosporangium sp. NPDC049644
AACGACGACACGAACGAGCAGAAGGACACGCCAGAACAGCCGACACAGAATTAGCCCAGCTCAACTGCCTTGATTAAATTGACAGGTTCCGATCTCATCGAGTGGGTGCCGATGTCGGAGATCCCGGCGATGATCGCCCGCGGTGACATCTGGACATCGGGAACGTTGATCGGTCTGTACGCGGCGCGCGATCGGCTCAACGGAGTGAGCGCTTAACCGCTCGGACGAGTTCCTCGATGCGCTTGCGCTGGCGGCGGGAGCCGGTCATGGTCGCGAGTTGCTGGGCGCGTTGGATGTGGGGTTGGGCCGCGTCGGGTTCTCCTCTGGCCAGAAGGGCGTGGCCCAGGTCGCAGCGGACTCCGGATTCGGCGCGGTTGTAGGTGCCGTCCATTCCCGCCAGGGCGGAGCGGAGGTCTTCGACGGTGCCGGGATCGCCGAAGCGCACCAGGCAGTTGCCGCGCCAGCGGGCGAGGTGGTGAGCGTCCAAGGAGAGGTAGGGCATGCTCACATCGGCCTCCCCTGTCGGTAGAAGTGCGGCGGCCTGGTCGAGGGCCGCGCGGCAGGTGGTCTCGTCACCGAGGATCGCGGCAGCTTCGGCCTCGGCCGCTGACAACCAGGTCCGTAACAGGTCGGGGATGTGGTCGCGGTGGGTGGCGTGGATGTACTGGAGTAGCTCGGTGGCTTCGGCCGGCCTGCCGAGTTCCATCAGGACATAGGTCTGTTCGGCCGAGACGTAGGCGAGAACGGCGGGGTCGTCGGCTTCGCGGGCGGCGGCTTTGGCCTGCTCGTAGTGATCCCAGGCGTCGTTGAGCGCACCGGTGTGGATGGCCTGCCATCCGGCCAACGATGAGGTCTCGGCCAGGACCTGGGCGAGTTGAGCGCGGATGCCGGGCCGTACCGCGTGGCGGTGGGCGCGTTGCACCTGGGCGATCTGGGCGCGCATCTTCTCTGCGATGGCGACCCCGCCGACTCGGCGGTCCATAAGGCGCAGGTTGTTGGTCTCGGTGGTGAGGATCATGACCATGACGGGGTCGATGGCGGTAGCGGCTTCGATCCGGGCCGTCAGTTCGTCGGCCTGCTCCTGGTGGTTGTCGCCGTGATCCCCGGTGGGGGATGCGAGGTCGAGCGGGGCCAGGCCGAAGAGCATGCGGGCATGATCGGGCAGGCCAAGGCCGGTGGCAATGCGCTCATAGACCTCTAGGTCGGTGACCTGGCGTCGCCCTCGGATGATCAGGCTCACGTGGCCCTGGGCTATTCCGGTCGCCGTGCTGAGGCGGATCTGACTGGCTCCGCTGTACTTGACCGCGAGGTTGAAAAGCGCCATCACGTCACGGTTCTTAAGGATTTCTTGGCTTTCGTCGCGGTCCCAGACCCATGCCGGAATCTCGATCGGATTGAAAGCGTTCCCGTGCATTCCATCCTCCGGTCATTGGTTCCGAAGTGGCGCATCACCGCAGAACGGGACTCTATATTCTCGGTGGTATACCTGCGCGGGATAGGGCGGAAAAGTTCGCCCGGACATTCTTTCCGGCATGACAACACCGGTTAAGTGCACGGAGTGCGACGGGCGCGGCTGGAAGATCGTCACCCGTCGTGGATGTGTGGCGGCCATGGGCCTGCGCCTGGAATTCTCGGCACACGAGGACTGCATCTACTGCGGCGGTACGGAACAGCTCGTCGAGATGTTCGAGTGGGAGGTGTTCACCACCTCCGGCGGAACCGACGAGCTCGGGCCGTGCGGGGTCAGCTCGGGACAGGCCACGGCGATGGACACGCTCCGCACGGAGATGCGGCGGATGGACTCGCCCGCGACGGTCTGGGGCCGCATCAGCCACCGGGTCCGCGACTTCAGCGCCGTGCAGGACGACTGGTCGCGACAGGTACTCTTCCACGCCACCGTGGACCCGGCCGGGTCGGTGCGTTTCGAGCGGCAGGAATCATGAGCGGGAGTTCTCCCCGGCAGGGAGCGTCGTGCATGGCGCATCATCTCGTACCGGCTGCTCCCGGATGTATGCCTTTGACCTGGAATAGGTCGCGCCGTTTCGGGCGGGTTCGGGTAGTGGCCTGGACCTGTCACGAGCATCGGGTGACGTTTTACGAATTGTGCGACGCGGGCGGGCTGTCGTTCATTCGGCGTACGGTTCAGGACAAAAATCGGGTGACCGTATTTCACAGTGAGGCGTGGTCGCCTGCTCAGGCGCGGGTGGTGTGGATCAGGATTCTGGCGGGGCTGGCCAGGTAGCCGCCTGTGGCTGCCGTGCCTCCTGACAGGGCTGGTCTCAGCCGGTACTGTGCTTGTGCAGACAAGTGGTAGAGCGATCGGGCGGTTAAGATGAGCAGGGATTTCGCCCCTCCGAAGTATGCCCAGGTGATGGGCACGATTCAGGAGCGCATCGAGGCCGGGCAGTACGCGGCCGGTGACATGCTGCCCTCCGAGACGCAGCTCGTCAGAGAGTTCGGGGTGGGCCGCACGACAGTAGTTCGGGCGCTTCAGACGCTGGCCATGCAAGGCTGGATCGAGCGTGAACATGGCCGAGGCTCGTTCGTGAAGGGCCGTCCCGAGAGCGCCGCCGATCGCATTCGACCGGGCCTGGCGGTGGCCGAGCAGGCCGAGAGCGGCGACATGGTGACCGAGGTTGCCCGTGTTCCGGCTCCCCGCCACATCGCTCGTCTCCTCAACGTTGAGGACAAGACGCCGGTGATTTCGCGTCGGCGCGTGGTCGAGCAGGGTGGCCGGCTGTCGGCGGTGGAAACCCTGTGGTTCCCGCTGGAGATCGCGTTGGGCACCGACGTCGACAAGCCCGAACCGCTGGCGCGCGGAGTGCGTCATCACCTCCAAGCGGTCAAGCACCTGCGGTTCGATCACGTCACCGAGCGGCTGACTGCGCGCAACCCCACCAAGGAAGAGGCCGAGTTGCTCGGCTCTGCCAAGCCTGTCCTCGGGGTGCTGGCCACCGTGCATGACGCTGCGGGGGCGGT
>NZ_JBFAOJ010000222.1:0-2978 GCF_040675205.1 Streptosporangium sp. NPDC049644
TCTTACCGGTACGTCCGCCGTGAGTTCAGCCAGACTGAAGGACATTCATCGGGAACACACGCGAGTTCGCTGGGTGAGATCTGAAAACGCGGGGAGTTCGTCGTTGACGCCGGCGTCATGACCCAAGGGATCACGGTTGGGGTGTCTGATCGAGCTCGTCGGCGAGTAGATGCTCGGCGACGGCGGAGTATCTGGCGGCGGTGCTGTGGGAGATCCCGAAGACCAGCGACAGGTGAAGCGGATCCGCGCCTCCGGCGAGAGCTTCGTGGAGGATGCGGTCCTTGCGTATCCGGTCGACACTGCATCCGGTGCGCTTCATCCGCGACGTCACGAATTTTTGGCTGATCGGACCGGTGCCGTGGGCGGTCTTGTCGCTGATGAGGACGTGGGGGTTGGTGGTGTGCGGCCAGGTTGCGCGACGGTGGCGGAGCCAGCGGCGGAGTACTCGATGACTGAGGTCACCGAGTCGCTGGCGGCGGCCGGCGAGAGTGATTCGCCGGTTGGCCAGATCGAGGTCGTCGAGTGTCAGGTGGCGGATGGCTCCGGTGCGAGCCGCGTTCTCGGCGGCCAGTGCGATGATGACTCGTCCGGCGAGGTCATCGGCCTGTTGCTCGATGGCCCGAATCTCCTCATCGGCTATCGGGAGCAGAGTGAAGTCCGCCGGGCGGCCCTTCAACCCGATCGTCGGATTGGAGAAGATCAGGCCGCGCTTCTTGGCGAATCCGAACAGCGATCGCATCGCGCTGGTCGCGGTGGCGCGTCGTGAACCGCTGAGCGGTCCCAGCGCTGTTCTGATGTCGGAGCGGGTGACCTCTCGCAAGTGGTCGTAGCCCGCCGCCCAGTCGTCGAGGAATGGCCGGATGCATCCGAAGTAGACATAGATGCTGGATGCGGACCGGGGCCGTGACCTGGTGTCGCCGTTGAGGAGGACCAGCAGCCACTGCCGGACGGGATTGATGAAGCCGGGTGCGAGATGGCTTGTGACGCGGTCGATCCAGGATCTGATCGCTGGAGCGGAGTCGTCGTGGAGCAGGTCCAGATCGGTGAGTACTTCGATGAGGCGAGGCCGCGACACCCAGCGCTGCGGCCGGGCTCGGACCTCGCTGAGCAGGACGCGCTCACCTGCCGGGAGGCTAGTCAGCACGGTGACGAGCCCATCCAGCACGCATCTGGTGGTCGAGGGGTTCCAGCCACCGACTTGGCCGAGTTCCTGAGCGTGACGTGCCGCTGCCCGCAGCACCGGATCGTCTGCTGTCAGCGCCGGGTGCCGCCAGCGAGGCGGGACCGGCTGGCCGTCCTTGCGCCGACGCTCTGATGCTCGCGCCGAGCACGCGTTGCTGCAGTAGACCTGGTCGCGGCGCCGCTTCTCGGGCAACGGGGTGCCGCAGTGGGCGCAGTTCATCGAGGCGGTAGCGACCGCCCGCCCCCGGTGCGCGGGGCGACCGGCCGATCTTGGCCGACCGCCGTGCTCTGGTCGCCGTCGTGGTGCCGCGGCTGGGCGACAGCCTCAGGTTCGGGGATCAGCAGTTCGTCGACGCCGCAGCTCAGCACGGTGCAGATGACGTCGAGCTCGTCGAGCTTGACCACGTTAGGGCTTCCCGACCACAGTCCCGACATCTTGCCGGCACTGATGACCAGGCCACGTTCGGCGAGCATCCGCTGGAACTCGCTGGCCTTCCAGATGCCGCGGTTCGCGGCAGCAAGGCGCAGGTTCCATTTCATTTGGTGAGTCCTTTCCATCGGTCGGCGACGCGGCGCTGTCCGGTGACCCAGGCGTCTTCGACATGGGTGGCATGGACGTGGATGTATCTGGCCGTGGTGCCGGTCCAGGCGTGGCCGAGCAGCTCCTGGATCGCGAACAGGTTCATCCCGGCCAGGTAGAGCTGGGAGGCGCAAAAGTGCCGCAGCACGTGCGGCGTCAGCCGTCCCGACCAGGTCGGCAGATACCGGTCGACGGCGTCGATCAAGGCGCGGCGAAACACGTCTGCCGTGGCGCGGGTGCAGGTGCCCTCGGCGTTCTTCCGCTCGGAGGGGAACAGCGGGGTGCGGTGGCTGGACAGGTCGAGCTCGAACAGCCCGAGGACGTCTTCGATGAACCAGCGCAGGCTGCGGTCGGCGCCGTTGATCAGGGGCACCAGCCGTGGCTTGGGCCCTTTGCGGCGAGACCCCTTCCCATGGCGGACGTTCAGCTTGCCGAACCGGCCCAGCTCCCAGCGCACGTCATCCAGGTCGAGCATCCGGGCCTCGTTGATCCGTAACCCGACGTCGGCGACCAGCCGGGCCATGGCGTAGTTGCGGGCCGCCGGGGCGAACTTGCGGCAGCTCAGCAGCTCTTCGCGCCACCCTGCGAACAGTTGCTCGATCTCCTCGGCGGTCGGTGGGACCCGCAGCTGCGGATCCACCGACAACCGCGGCCGGTTGACCTCATCGAGAGGGCACTCGACGACGCGGCCGGTGAGGTTGTGCAGCTCAACCCTGTGCCGAAGCTCCAGAAACCGGAAGAACACCGTCAGAGCAGCCGCTCGCCCGGTGCGAGTGGAGGGCTTGGCGTCTCGCAACACCTTGCCGAAGTAGACGTCGCCGTCTTCGGGTTGCATCTCCCACAGCGGCCGGCCGAACCAGTCCCGGATCAGCTCCAGATGATTGGCGTCGTTGCGGATGGTGCTGTCGGTCAGACCTGCCGACGCGCGAGCCAGCACGAACCCCGCCAGCACGTCGGTCTCGAAAGCGGCAAGATCTTCTTCGCTGCCAGGGGCTCGATACTCGCGTAGATCTCGTACGACTCCCAGCGCCAACTCGCGCCTCCCGACTTCACCAGCGCCGCCATCTCATCACTCTTGTGACAGAAGCTTCACGGAGAGTGAAGCTACTTCAGGGCGTGCTGATCGATCTGGCAAACGGGAGAAGATGCAGTTCGCAGGCAGCAAGCGTGCACAGCGAGGAGGAGTCGGCGCCCTCAACTCAAGAACTGTTGCTTA
>NZ_JBFAOJ010000223.1:0-2905 GCF_040675205.1 Streptosporangium sp. NPDC049644
CAATGACCGCGCGCTCCGCAGCAGCCACTGTGGAAGTGCAAGCCAACCGGCACCACCGACTGGGAAGGCACACCATGACCGTCATCCTCGACCGTCCCGCCACCACCCCCCGCACCCTCATCAGCCCCGCCCTGTTCGACCGGCTGACCGCGCGGATCGCCGGCGACCACCCCGCCCACGCCCACCAGGCCGAGCTCATCATGGAGCAGGCGCTCGCATTCTTGGCGACCTGCGCCGCCAACCCGACGGCCGGGTTGGGCCCGTCCGACACCGTGGACATCGGCTGGCACACGTTCCTGATGTACACCCGCGAGTACGCCGAGTTCTGCCAGCGGGTCGCCGGCCGGTTCATCCACCACCAGCCTGACGACGAGATCGGCGAATCCGGGACCGGGGGCAGCCTCGCGGTTACGATGGCCGCGATGGAGGCCGCCGGCTACCGGGTCGACCCGATGGTGTGGCCGACCGCGGCCGAGTGCAGCAGCGGCAAGTGCAACCAATGCTATGCGGGGTGCAGTGACAGTCCAAAGAAGGCAGTGGGCTGACCTGCCCGACCCTGCCCGCGCGGCGATCGAAGAGCAGACCGGCCCGGTCGTCCACATCCGGTCGGCCGAGGTTGGGCTGACCTCCGGCGTCGCCGCACACATCACCACCCTTCAGGGGGCCGTCTTCTTGAAGGCGGCCCCCGCCGCCGCACCGGTCGCCGGACACCTACTGCGCGAACGCGCCGCCAACCAAGCCCTCCCCGTGAGCATCCCCGCGCCGCGGCTCCTGTGGACAGCAGACGTCGCCGACTGGCATCTGCTGCTCTTCGAGCACGTCCCCGGTAACGCCGCTGACCTCTCCCCGGGGTCGCCTGACCTGCCCGCTGTGCTGGACGCCGTAGCCGCCATCTCCGTCCCCGCCCCGCTGCCCGCGCCTTCGGTAACAGGCAAGATCCGGGGATTGCTACGAACGGCGGAGGAGCACCTCTCCGTGTCCCCTGCTGACGCCGCCTACGGGCCGCTCGTCAAAGCGCTCGACCTCGACGACGTCGCAGGGTCGACACTGCTGCACGCTGATCTCCACGCCGACAACCTCCTCGCCGCCGGCGGCAAGGTATGGATCGTCGACTGGTCCATGGCCTGCCAGGGCGCCGCCTGGGTGGACGTCGCCCTGCTCATCCCTCGCCTGATTGACGCCGGCCACACGCCTGCCGAGGCGGAGCAGGTTGCCACACAGGTGCCCGCGTGGGGTTCGGCCCCGGCGGATGCGGTGACCGCGCTGGCTGCGGTCCGCGGCCTGTTTGCCGCCCGCTTGGCCCTGGTCGGGCCGGAGCATCTACGGGGCAAGCGAGCGCGGACCGCAGCGGCGTGCCGGGCCTGGGTGGAGTACCGCACCAGCCGACCTGTCCGCGGCTATGGTGAGCCGATGACCCACCCACTGGTTGCGGAGCAGCGGCTTGTCGCCGACGCCGAAGCTGACGGCATCACCAAGTTCGTGGTCGGCGCCGTCGTCCACCGTGCCGGCCAGGTGCTCATCCTGCGACGCACCGAGGACGACTTCCTGGGCGGCATCGAGGAGCTCCCCTCCGGTGGTGTCGACCCGGGTGAGAGCCTGGCCGAGGCGCTGGGCCGCGAGCTGGTCGAGGAGATCGGGTGGCGTGGTCCCCTCGATCTCGACCCGGGGTTCATCGCCTCGTTCGACTACGTCTCGGGATCAGGTCGGCGTGCCCGCCAGTGGACGATGGCCGTCAGCGGGGAAGGCCAGTCGATCGCCCTGTCGGCGGAGCACACCGGCTACCGGTGGATCGACCCCGCGGACGTCGCCTCGACACGACTGACTACGGAGAGCGCTCAGGTCATCAGGGAGTGGGCTGGCCGATAGTCACACTATGAGAGCGCCCCGCCGATCCGAAGACCAGCGGGGCGCTCTCGTCGATGGTGGCGCTACTACACCTCGGGCGCCTGCAGGTAGTTGCCGTCGAGGTCACGGCGCAGGCCGTTCTCCAGCCACCCCGAGGAGAGCCCCGTGACTCCGCACAGGTGGGCGAACTCGACGATGTTGAAGTTCGGATCTGCGTGCGCGAGCACCTGTCCGGTCACCCACATGACGTTGACCTTCACACGGTGGGCTTCCTCGGCGGTGAGCTGTTCGTTGCTCTTGTTCGAGTCGAGTTCGCGCTGGTGTCCGGCGCGGTCGAGCCGGTAGGGGGCGTCGCTCCAGTCGTGGTTTGCGATCTCTGCCGCGTGCTCGCGGGCAAGACGGCTAAGGGCCATGGTCCCTCCTAATAGGACGAGGCGGCTTGGTTGACCATCCGAATAGGTCACCGCCCGATGTGGCTGCCCCTCCAAGGTACGTGAGCAAGCGTGAGTTGAACAGAGAGCGAAACTCAGCCCCTGGCCGCCTTCTGTAGCGCCATCCACGCGGCGTGCCTGTTGTCCATCGCAGCCCAGAACGGGTGCCGGTTCAGTATGTCCAGCGCGTCCAGTCGGGCTGTTCGTGCCGCGGCCAGCTCGTCGCGCTGCTCCTGCGACACCTGGGCCTCCCCAGCGAGGACGTCCACCGACGACGGCATCTCGTCGGTCGCCTCCTGTACGTGCTCGTCCGCCTTGTAGTAGGCGCGCTGCGCTGCGAGCAGGTCGTCAGGGAACTCGTAGTCGGCCATCATGTCTCCCCGGGGTGGTGCAGGTACGGGGGCGATCCTAGCCAGCCTGGAGTCCCAAGCAGAGATAGCCCCGCCGTCCCCGCCGTCCGTCTCACAGACGCCCGGGCCGACTGGATCAACTGCGCATAGGTCCCTCAACGCAAAGAAGGCCCGGCCCCCAAAAGGAGGCCGGGCCTTCTTACTGCGTGAACTTACGGGGCCGTCGGTGTCGCGGTCGGCGTGGCGGCAGCCGCGGCCGGGGCAGGCGAGGTGACCGGG
>NZ_JBFAOJ010000224.1:0-2839 GCF_040675205.1 Streptosporangium sp. NPDC049644
ATGGTACTGCACCGGGGACGGTGTGGGAGAGTAGGTCGCCGCCGGACAATCTTTCATGTGGGCCCTCACCTTTCGGTGGGGGCCTTCGTGTTTTCTGGGGTTTTGTGTGCTCCGGATACCGCCGTCAGGTGAGGCTTCGTGCGGAGAACGACGCCAGGTTTCAGCCCAGAGCCTCAAGGAGATCCCATTCGGTCTCGCAGACACGGCGGCCGATCGCGGCCAGTTCCACGGACCGGGCGCCACCCTCAAGGTGGCGCAGGGTCTGCGTGACGCAGATGATCCCCCACTTCAGCACGCCGAACGTCTCCCACCAGCGCAGCGCGTCGCGGTCGACGGGATACCCGCTCGCCCGCTCGTAGGACTGGACGAGCCGCTCGTACTCCCCGAACCCGCCCACCGGCAGCGGCGACCCGAAGCGCCAGGACTTCACGCACAACCAGCCGAGATCCTCCATCGGATCGCCGGCGTGGGCGAGTTCCCAGTCGAGCACCGATCGGATCCCGTCGGGGCCGATGACGAGGTTGCCGTTCCGGAAGTCGCCGTGCACCACGGTCACCCGCTCGCTCGCGGGGCGGCAGTCGGCAAGGCGGCGGAACGCCAGCTCGAAGACCGGGTGCGAGCTGCCGGTGAGATCCAGTATGTCCCGCCACGACCGGAGCGGGTCGTCCGGCTCGATCGACCGCCTGCCGGCCGAAACCCCGAGATCGGTCCCGGGCGTGAGCGAGACCAGCGGCATGCGATGGATCGCGGCCAGGATCTCGCCGCACTGGGCGGCCAGCAGCGGCCGGGCGTCCGTGAAGGCGTCGTCGCGGAGGATCCTGCGCGGGATCGTCTCCCCGGCCACCCGGCTCATCAGGATGTACGACTCTCCGGCCGCCAGCACTTGGGGCACGGGAACGCCGGCCGTCTCCGCCGCCCGCATCAGCCGAGCCTCCCCGGCCAGGCCGACCCCGGCCGACCCGATTCCCGAATCCGGGACGGTGCCCGGAGAGTCCAGGCGCAGGATCAGCTCATGCCTGAAGCCGTCAGGAACGATGACGTCCAGAGCCCAGGTTTCCCGCGACGCGCCGCCCGGCAGCCGGATCCGCGAGGTGATGGCCGAGTCCGGCCCGAACACGTCCGAGACGAGGTCGTCGATCATCGAAGGCCGAACTCCCAGTTGCCCCCCGCCGCGTACTCGCCCAGGATCCGGCGGCCCACCGAGTCGATGTGCACCTCGTCGGGGCCGTCGTAGACGCGACCGGCCCGGGCGTGCCGGTACATCCGGTCCAGCGGGGTGTCCGGGGTCAGCCCCGCGGCGCCGTACACCTGGATGGCCCGGTCGATCACGTTGTGCAGCATCCGTGCCCCGGCCACCTTGGCCACTCCGATCTCCACCCGCGCCTGCTCCCCCCGGTCGACGGCCTCCGCCGCGCTCAATGTCAGCAGCCGGGCCGACTGGATCTCGGTGTAGGAGTCGAACACGTGCTGGCGCATCAGCTGTTTGTCCGCCAGTGGCCGGCCGAAGGCGCTGCGCTCGTGCAGGCGGCGGCACATCAGGTCGAAGGCCCGCTGGGCCTGGCCCAGCCAGCGCATGCAGTGGAAGATCCGGCCGGGGCCCAGCCGCTGCTGGGCGATGACAAAGCCCTGGCCACGCGGCCCGAGCAGGTTGGCGGCGGGCACCCGCACGTCGCAGTAGCGGACCTCGCAGTGACCGCCGTCGATGCCCAGCACCGGGGTATCGCGCACGATGGTGTAGCCGGGTGTGTCGGTCGGCACCAGGATCATGGAGAACGCCAGGTGCGGGGCGACATCCGTCTCGGTACGGCACATCACCGTCGTGTACGCGGCCCGGTCCGCCCCGGTGGTGAACCACTTGTGGCCGTTGATCACCCACTCGTCGCCGTCCAGCACCGCCGTGGTCTGGAGCTGGGTGGGATCGCTGCTGGAGACGTTCGGCTCGGTCATCGCGAAGCTCGGCCAGATCTCCGCCTGGACCAGCGGGGCGAGGAATCGTTCGCGCTGCTCGGGGCTGGCGTGCAGGCGCAACATCAGCGAGTCCTGCAGGGTGAACGTGCCGAGCGCCAGCTGCCCGAACTCGCTGCGGCCCTGTACCTCGTTCACGTACACGTAGTCGAGGAAGGGCAGACCGCCACCGCCCAGCTCGCGGGGGTGCCCGAGGGCCCACAGCCCTTCCTTCTTCGCCTGCGCCTGCAGCTCGCGCAGGAGCGAGGCGGCCTCGGGCCCGCCCTCGTGGAGCAGGGCCTCCGCCGGCTCTACCCGTTCGGTCATGAACGCCTGGACGGCGTCACGAATCGGCCGGACGCTGTCGGGAACCGCGAAGCTCATGGAATGATCTCACCGGAGATTCGTTGCCGCGTCAACGGATAAGGAGTTCCTTATGTCGCAGGGCATGCCCCATGACGTACCGTCCGCAGCTCGGCTCGTCGCCGCGGTCCGTGACTTTCTGGAGAGCGACGTGCTCCCGGCCGTCGAGGGCCGGGTCCGTTTCCACACCCGGGTGGCGGTCAACGTGCTGAGCACGGTCGAGCGGGAGCTCGAACTCGGCCCCGCGCAGCACGCGGCCCACCGCGCGCGCCTCGACGAGCTCGGCTTCGCCTCGGATGCCGAGCTCGCCGCCGCGATCCGCGAGGGCCTGGACGGCCCGGATCTTCTCGACGCCCTGACGGCGGCCGTACGGGACAAGCTGGCCGTGGCGAACCCCGGCTACACCGCTGCCCCGGATGTCCCGCCCCGCCGCTGACTGCCCGTCTCATCTGCTCGGTTCTGAACTCGGCCTGATCACGCCTCGGTCCGCCCCGCCCGCCAGGGTCCGTGGCGGCGGGGGGGACCCAGGCGT
>NZ_JBFAOJ010000225.1:0-2814 GCF_040675205.1 Streptosporangium sp. NPDC049644
TTACACGTCGTTGGGGGGGCGAACGGAAGCCGCCGTGGAGACGGAAGCGTCTCCACGGCGGCGTACGGTCACCTGTCGGTGCCGAGATGATACGGGGACGGCCTGTCGATGTTTCCCGGCCGGCAGAATCCTCCATCTTCGGCAGCGGCTGCAGAGCGCCGGTCTGCGCGTAGCCGGAGCGGTGTGCCGAGGTCGGCGGTGGTGGATGACCGGGGCCGTCCCGGGGCCCCTCGATGTGGTTCAGCCGATCACTCCCGGCAGGACGCCGATGGTTTCGGAGTCGATCGTTCGCAGCTGTCTGGTCTTGCCGGTGTGGACGTTCACCGCGTACAGCGTCGCCGTGCCCGAGCCGGGGAGTGCGGGCACGGCGAGCAGCGTCACCTCGGTGTCGCTCACCCAGCCGCCCAGGTGGGAGGGGCTCAGCTCTTCCGGGATGCCCTGGGGCGTCACCTCGGGGTTCTCGCGACCGCTGACGGCATCGATCGTGACGATCGTCCGTGGGCGCTTGGGCGTCGGCTTGGCGTCGCGGCCCCGGGTCGAGCCGATTCTGGCCAGGGTGCGCCCGTCCGGGCCGAGGGCGCTGAAGCTGTAGGTGAAGTCCTTGACGGTGACCGGCTCGTTGCCCAGGACCCGGATCCGGGTGGTGCTGTCGTACGGCCTCACCAGCGTGACCGGGCTGCCGCCGTCGCCGATGCTCACCGGGAACCAGTCGCCGTTCAACGCGCTCGTCTCACCTCCCGCGATGTCGATCGGGACGCTGTACGGCCTGGGTCTGCCGCCGTAGTTCGTGTAGATCAGGTGCAGGCCGTCGGGAGACAGGCGTAGGAAGTTCTCGCCGTCGAGGTCGTCCTTGGAGATCGTGAGCGGCGCCTTCCAGGTCAGGCCGCTCCGCAGGTCGCGTACCTCGATGGTCTGCTGTTTCTCGCTGTAGTAGGCGATCCGTCGGCCGTTCTGGGTGATCGCCACCGGACCGAGCAGGACCTTCTTGCCCACGTTCCTGAGGCCCAGGGCGGCGGTGAGCTCGTAGGTCACTCCGGAGGTGGTGACCACCCGCCACCGGCCGCCGGCACAGTTCGTATCGTCGATCGTGGGAGGCGGGCAGAGGTGGGTGTAGGCGCGGGCCAGCGGTCCGACGTCCTTCTTCGGCAACGCGGGGACGGCCTCGGGGACAGGCGCCAGCACGATGGGTCTCTCGCCGCGTAGACCGCCGTTGACCACGGTGACCGTACCGCCGGTCAGCATCGCCACGGCGGTGGCCACGGCCAGTGCCAGGGTGACGGCGCGCCTGTGCCTGGCGCCCTTGAGGGCACGCTCGGCCAGGTCGATCTGAGGGGCCTCGTCGGCGATCCGGTGTAGTTCGTCGCGGAGCAGGTTCATCGGTGCACCTCCGTCGGCACGTCGGCGAGCAGATCGGCCAGTTCGGGGGCCAGGACGCGCAGGCGCGACAGAGCGTGGTGGGTCTGGCTCTTGACCGTGCCGAGCGAGCAGCCCATGAGCCGGGCGGTCTCGTGTTCGGTGCGGTCCTCGAAGAAACGCAGGACGAGCACCGCCCGCTGGCGCGGGGTCAGCCTGCCGAGTGCCTGACGCAGGGCCAGGCGGCGTACGGTCGACTCGTCGTGCGACCGGCCGTGTTCGGGCAGTGTGGCGCTCGGCAGTTCAACGGCTCTCCGCCTGCGCCATGACAGGTGCTGATTGATCAGCGCCTTGCGGGCATAAGCCTCGACGTTGCCGTTTCCGGCGATCCTGGGCCAGCGGGAGGCGACCCTGGTGAGGACCGTCTGTAACAGGTCTTCGGCGAGGTGGGCGTTTCCAGTGAGCAGGTATGCGGTCCGCATCAGCGACTGCTGGCGGGCATACACGAATTCCTGGAACCCCTCATAGCGGTCCATGTAGTCAGCTTCTCGGCCGTAAACGACCGAGCGTGCAGCTCCTCGCCGTCGATGGGTTCGACGGTTCAGGCCGCGTCGTCGGCAGCGTGACTCACTGCCCAGCCCGCCACTCCGCGCGAGGCGATGTTACGGGCCGCGTTGACGTCGGCGTGCTCAGCGAAGCCGCACGACGTACAGGAGAAGGTCGCCTGGCCGGACCGGTTCCTCTTGTCCACATGCCCGCAGGAGGAGCAGGCCTGCGAGGTGTAGACCGGATCGACGTACACCAGGGCGACCCCGGCACGGGCCGCCTTGTAGGCGATGAAGGAGCCGAGCTGGTGGAAGCTCCATGAGTGCAGGGTGACCCGCTGGGGCTTGCGGAGCCGTACCCGGTCGCGGATGCCCTGGAGGTCTTCCAGGGCGATGCCTTGCCCGGTGCGTGCAGCCTCGGTCACGATCTGCTTGGCGATGATGTGGTTGGTGTTCGCGGCGAACCGGGCCTCGGCCCGGCGGCGCCGCTTCAGCAGCCGTTTGGCGGATGTGGTCTGCTTGGCCTGCAGGCGGCGGCGCAGCTCGCGGTGGCGGTGGCGGACCGCGTTCAGGTGCTTGCCGCTGTGGCGAACCCCGCCACTGGTGGTCGCGATGTTGACGATCCCCAGATCCACCCCCAGGAATCCGTCCGGGGCGGCGACCGGCCGGTCGGGAATGTCGCAGGTGGCGATGAGGAACCACATGCCATCGCGGTACAGCAGGTCCGATTCGCCCTTGCGGTAGGCGGCCACCGTCTGGAGCTGCTCGGCCGAGGCGGTGAACGCCACGTTCTTCATCCGCCCGCGCGTGGTCCAGATGCTCACTGTGCGCGCGTCCATCTGCCAGGACAGGCAGCGGTCGTCGAACGGCTGGGCCGCACCGGGACGAAAGACGATCGGTTTGGCCAGGGCCCGCT
>NZ_JBFAOJ010000226.1:0-2732 GCF_040675205.1 Streptosporangium sp. NPDC049644
TCATCCGCAGATGGTTCGACTTCGCCGACCCTGGAGCGCCCTGGTACAGGCCGCGGGTCATGCCGACGCCAGGCATGTAGACGGGCACGAACACGTCGTGGCCGTCTTCGTCGACACCCCACCACTGAGCGTTCAGGATCGTCCCCGACGCCTTAGCGGGATCCCAGACGACGTCTCGGCGGACAATCGCCCGGCGGTCTTGGTAGGCGAGCACCACCCGGTCAGCGGCGTTGTGGTCGGGGTCCTGGCGGATCTCGATGGAGTCCTTCGGCCAGCCCATCCCTGACCAGATCTTCTCCCGCTCACCCGTCAGCCGAGACTCGGTGACGTTGAGGGGCAGACGCAGGTGAAACAGCACCCGGCCTCCGGCTTGCATGCTGATCGAGGTGACGACCACGCCGCCCATGCCGAGCCCCGCCAGCGCGGCGGGCAGTTGGTGCGACCAGTTGCGGACGCGGGCTCGTAGCTGCCGCCACGCCTTCGACGCAGGGTTGAAGAGCCACGCCCCGGCCGAGACGAGACCCCATATGAGCCAGGCGCGCTGCACATGGATGGTCGGCCCGAACACGGTGGCAGCGGTTGCCCAGGCCCCCCATACGGCGGTTGCGCCGGCCAGAGCGTCACGGTGCTCGGGCTGCACTCCGCGGCGGTCGAGTTGGATGCGGATCCCGGCGATGCCCGCGGCGCCCACTGCGGCGCCGGCCCACCAAGGCGCCCCTGCCGCATGCGCTGCGGAGCCGACCGTGAGCGCGGACAAGGCCAAACCGACCGGGGCGAGCTGGTCGCGGTGCGGCCACACCAGGCGCCGCCACACCCACCTGCCGGCCCGGAACACGCGCACCGCAACGCGGCACATGTCCCGGAGGGCGTCCAGCACCGCAGACGGCTCTGCCGGGGCAGGCGCCGGGGCTGGTTGGGTGTCGTGCATCACGAGAAGGTCCTTACTTGGTGTTCAGGCGGGCGCGGGCGGCATCTACGGCGTGCTGACTGGGCTTGGTGCGGTGGTAGTGGACTGCCGCCTTCAGGACGGCGAAGACCACCGCGGCGGCACAGAGCACGGTGACGAGCACAGGAACGATGAAGAACATGAGGTCCTCAGCAGGGGAAGGAAGCGCCGGCACGGTAGGAGCCGTCCAGGACCGGGTTCGGCGGAACGGTCGGTGTCATCTGTGCGGGCGGGCAGGATGCTGCGAGTGTGATGTCTGGGCCCGGCTTGCATCCGGCGAGGATCAGCACCCCGACCGTGGCTAGCAGGAAGGTGAAGATGAGGAGCCGGTTGCGGCTCTTGTACGCCTGGAACCGGTACCAGGCGATCACGGCGGCGGTGGTGACGGCCAGCTTGACGATGAGCAGCACGGTGGCGTCCATGACGGTCTCCAGGGGGAGGGAAGAACGGGCTAGGACGGCTTGGAGCCGTTGACGGCCTTCTTGGCGTTGGCCTTCTTGCGCTCCCAGTAGGGGAGTTCCAAGACCCACTCGGTGCGCTTGCGGGAGGCGAGGCTGTGGTGGGCTCCCGAGGCTTTGGCGAGTTCAACGACGTCTGGGTACCGCTTCTCCTCGCTGCGGACCTTGTCCCAGTAGGCGCGCATGACCACGGTCTTCGGCTGGGAAGCTGCCTTCGGCTTGAACGTGAGCCTCTTCGTGACCCGCCCTGTGATCGCGGGAGGGGTCACGGCGGGGGTCGCGAACTCAGTCACGGAGGGATCGTCGAGGAGGCTCTGCTTGATGTCGTAGGCGGCGGGGTTCGTGATGTCGAATGTGACCGTCGGCGTGACCCGCTCCGCGACCACGGTGGGGGTCGCAGCGGGGGTAGCGGGCGGGGTCACGGCGGGGGCTTCGTTGAGCCACTCGCGGGGCGGGAAGAACGGTGGGTTCGTGACCTCTTTCGTGACCCCGGGCGTGACCTCCGTGTGAGTCACACCAGGGGTCACATCCGGGGTCACACGGGCTGCACGTCGGCTGGTCTGCTGGGAGGCGAGCATGAGGATGTTGGCCTCGCTCTCCCGGATCTCATCGCGGGTAGCGCGGATCTTCTCGTGGGTGGCGCGAATCTCGCCGAGCACGGCCAAGCTGTCCTTGAGGTCGCGCGTCTCGTTCGCCAGCTGCTCGAAGGGGCTCGGCGTCTCCTCGACGGGCTGTGTCCACGCGGACGCTGCCTCCAAGCTCACCAGCTCGCCCGCGGAGAACAGCGACCGCACCTCGGCGGCGAGCATCTCCTGTAGCTCCGGGTCGCGGCCGAGGCCGGTGTGGGCGTGCGCCGCGGCGTAAGCGGTCTCCAGCTTCTTCTGAGCGGAGGCGACCTTGCCAGGCTTGGCGCCGGCCTCGACCAGGACGCGGACCTTCTTGGCGGCCAGGGCGACCCGGGTGAAGCGCCGCTGCCGGTCGACCTCGTCCGCGGTACGGTCCTGCGACTCGGCTAGGCCGACCCAGACGAGGAAGCGTTCAGGGGTGGCTCGCCAGTTGATGCGCTTGCGGCCGGTGATGCGGTGACGTTCGATGGCCATGCCGCGCTCCCACAACCAGGCGGCCACGAGAGGGGCGGCGAGCCGGAACACAGCCTCGGGGATCGACCGGGCGTCCATGCACGACAGGACCGCGGTCAGGCCGGTGAGCGCCCACACCGCGATGCCGTCGATGCCGGCCGAGAAGTTCTCCCGCATGTTGCGGCGGGCCCGGACCGCGCTGGTGATGACGGCGACCTCGATGAAGGCGAAGAGCAGCAGCCGCAGCGG
>NZ_JBFAOJ010000227.1:0-2570 GCF_040675205.1 Streptosporangium sp. NPDC049644
TATTCACCCGCCCCCCCCCTATAAAAACCCCAAACAAAAACCACTCTTCCCCCCCCCCCCGAACTCCCGATCTGGCGCGCCCGTTAAAAAATAACCGCCCCGCGAGCCCTGGGGGCTCGCGGGACGCGATGTCTTGGTGCCGATGTGGCGGTCGCCTCCTCGGCGAGAGGCACAACACGGCTCCAGCCGAACGGTATTCCGTGAAGGCGGTAATTTGCGGCCCGGGGGACACAAACCACATCGGCACGATCACTCTAACGGACGTCCGCCGGTGGTTATTCCGCTTCTCCCGTCACCGGCGTGTCAGACATGGCCGGTGGCCTCCGGCCACTCGCGGCTCACGGCGGGAATCGGGCGGCCCCCGCCGCGCGATGTCCCGGCCCGCGACGTGCGGTCTCATCCGCCGGGAGCGGCGTGCGAGGAGAAGGTTCAAGGCGCGGGTGTGCTCTTTCGGCGGCCGGCCGCGGGGATCGGCCGACGCGGCGCCACAGGAAGGCTCAGCAGTCGGCCAGCCGGGCCTGCGCGCGGGCCCATGGCTCGTCGTCCCCTTCGGGGAGGTAGGTGACCAACCGCTCGCTCTGCCGCACCAGGGCGCGGATATCGGAGACCACCCCTTGGGCGCGGGCCTGGACCAGGGCGTTGCCGAGGGCGGCGGCCTCCACCGGCCCGGCGACCACGGGCAGGCCGGTCGCGTTGGCGGTCATCCGGCAGAGCAGCGCGTTGCGGGCGCCGCCGCCGACCACGTGCACGACCTCCACCTCCCGGCCGCTGAGGCGTACGGCGTCGCGAAGCGTGCGCCGGTAGGCCAGGGCCAGGCTCTCCAGCACGCACCGTACGGTTTGCGCCTGTCCCCGCGGGGGCCGCTGGCCGGTCCGCTCGCAGTAGGTCGCGATCCGGGCCGGCATGTCGCCGGGGGGCATGAAGACCGGATCGTCCGGGTCGACCACCGCCTGGAACGGGTCGGCCTGCGCGGCGGCGTCGAGCAGGCCGGCCACGTCGGTCTCGCCCCAGGCGCGCATGCACTCCTGCAGGATCCACAGGCCCATCACGTTGCGCAGGTACCGGACGGTGCCGTCGAGGCCGCCCTCGTTGGTGAAGTTGGCCAGACGGCTCTCCTCGGTCAGGACGGGCTCGGGGAGTTCGAGCCCGACCAGCGACCAGGTGCCGGAGGAGATGTAGGCGAACCGTTCGGTGCTCGCGGGTACCGCCGCCACCGCGGAGGCGGTGTCGTGCGAGGCGACCGTGGTGATCGGGATGGAGTCAGGCAGCCCGGTCTCCGCCGCCACCTCGGCCAGCAGCGTCCCGGCGGGCGCTCCGGGGTGCCGCAGCTCCGGTAGCAGCCCGGCAGGCAGACCCAGTCGCTCCGCCAGCCCTCGTGCCCAGTCGCCGGTCCGCACGTCGTACAGGCCGGTGGTGGAGGCGTTGGTGACCTCCGCGCCGACGGAACCGGTCAGCCAGCGGGTCAGCAGGTCCGGGATCATCAGCAGCGTCTCGGCGCGGCCGAGATCCGGTTCGGCGAGCAGCTGGTAGACGGTGTTGAACGGCAGGAACTGCAACCCGCCGACCTGGTAGAGGGTGTCGGCTCCCAGCTCGGCGACGACCCGCTCCATGATCCCGTTGGTCCGCCCGTCGCGGTAGTGCACCGGATTGCCGATGAGCCGTCCCGCGCCGTCGAGCAGCCCGTAGTCGACGGCCCAGGAGTCGATGCCGATCGAGTCGACCGGCCCGGCCTTGCGAAGCCCGTCGAGCACCCCTCGATAGAGGGCGAGGATGTCCCAGTGCAGGGTGCCGTCGACCCGGACCGGGCGGTTGGCGAAGCGGTGCGCCTCGGTCAGGCCGATCCGCTCGCCTTCGATCCGCGCCGTCATCACCCGGCCGCTGGAGGCTCCCAGGTCGACCGCCGCGTAAACGCTCATCTGTCACTCACCACTCGTGGTCAGGTGGCCGCCGCCGTCCCGTCCGCCTCTCGGCCGGTGGACTCGCGGGCGACCAGTTCGGGCTGGAACATGATCTGCCGGTGGGCGTGCTCGCCGGGGTTGCCGCACTCGTCCAGCAGCAGTTCGGTGGCGATCCGCCCGAGTTCGTAGGTGGGCTGACGGATCGAGCTCAGCGACACCGCCGAGGCCACCGCGAAGTCGATGTCGTCGTAGCCGATCAGGGCCACGTCACCGGGCACGCCGACCCCGGCCTGGTGCAGGCCGCGCAGTACACCGAGGGCGAGCATGTCGTTGGCGCAGAAGATCGCCTCGGGCAGCCGCCGGGAGCGGACCAGCCGCTCCGCCGCCTGCTGGCCCGCCCGCGCGGTCATCGCGGGCATCTCCACCGTCTCCAGCGCGGTCGCCGGGGCGAGACCCGCGGCGGCGAGAGCCAGCTCCGCGCCCCGTCTGCGGTCCGCGCACTGCCGGATGGTCAGCGGGCCGGTGATGTGGTGGATGCTCCGCGCGCCGCGCTCCAGCAGGTGGCGGGGGGGCGGCCGGGCCCCCCCCCCCCCCCGGCCCCCCCCCCCCCCCACGGCGGGGCGGGACGCCCCGGGGGGGAGCACCACCCCCCCACAAACGCCCCCGCGCCCC
>NZ_JBFAOJ010000228.1:0-2496 GCF_040675205.1 Streptosporangium sp. NPDC049644
TGACGCCGGAGCGGCTGGACACCGTGCTGCGGCCGAAGGCCGATGCGGCCTGGCACCTGCACGAGCTCACCGCGGACCGTGATCTGGCCGAGTTCATCGTGTTCTCCTCGGTGGCGGGCACGATCGGTGCCCCGGGGCAGGGCAATTACGCGGCGGCCAACTCGTTCCTCGACGCGCTGGCACGGCATCGTCGCGCGGCAGGGTTGCCCGGTCTGTCGCTCGCCTGGGGCGCGTGGGCTCAGGACAGCGGGATGACCGGCACCTTGAGCGCCGCCGACATCGAGCGGATGGCCCGGGCAGGCATGCCGCCGCTCGCTCCGGAGCAGGGTCTCGCCCTGTTCGAGGCGGCGATCGGTTCCGGAGAGCCGGTCGTGGCCCCGGTCCGTCTGGATCTGTCGGTGCTGCGCGCGCAGCCCGAGATTCCGCCACTGCTCCGCAAACTGGTGCGAGGCAGGCGCCGTTCCGCCGCCGGGAAGTCGGCGATGGCCAACACGTTGCTGCGGCGGCTGGCCCCGCTGGGGGCGGCCGAACGCGTCGAGGTCCTGGTGGACCTGGTACGCACCGAGGCGGCGATGGTACTCGGCCATGTCTCGCCCGACACGGTGGAGGTGCGGCGGGAGTTCCGCGAACTGGGCTTCGACAGCCTCACCGCCGTCGAACTGCGTAACCGGCTGAACGCCGCCACCGGGTTGCGGCTGCCCGCCACGCTGGTGTTCGACTACCCGACGCCGACTGTGCTGGCGGAGTTCCTGCTGGCCGAACTGCTGGACGAGCACGCCGACGTGGCGGTTCCCATCGAGACCCGGCCGGTGGCCGAGGACCCGATCGTGATCGTGGGCATGGCGTGCCGGTATCCGGGTGGAGTCGCCTCTCCGGAGGACCTGTGGCGGCTGGTCACCGAGGGCGCGGACGCGATCTCGCCCTTCCCGACCACGCGCGGCTGGGACCTGGGGGCCTTCTACGACCTGGACCGCGAACGCCGGGGCACCAGCTACGTCCGCGAAGGCGGCTTCCTGCACGAGGCGGGGGAGTTCGACCCCGCGTTCTTCGGCATCTCGCCCAACGAGGCGCTGGCGATGGACCCGCAGCAGCGGCTGCTGCTGGAGGCGTCCTGGGAGGCGATCGAGCGGTCCGGGATCGATCCGGTGTCGCTGCGCGGCAGCCGTACCGGCGTGTTCGCCGGGATGATGTACCACGACTACGCGAACAGCGTGGCGTTCCCGCCGGAAGTGATGGGCTTCGTCGGCACCGGCAGCGCGGGCAGCGTCGCGACCGGCCGCCTGTCGTACACGCTGGAGCTGGAGGGCCCGGCGGTGACGGTGGACACCGCCTGCTCGTCCTCGCTGGTGGCGATACACCTGGCGGCGCAGGCGCTCCGCTCGGGCGAGTGCTCCCTGGCGCTGGCCGGTGGCGTGACCGTGATGGCCAACCCCGGGCCGTTCATCGATTTCAGCGCCCAGGGCGGGCTGGCCGCCGACGGCCGGTGCAAGTCCTACTCCGACGCGGCCGACGGGGTGATCTGGTCCGAGGGCGTGGGCGTGCTGGTGCTGGAGCGGCTGTCGGACGCCCGCCGCAACGGCCACCAGGTGCTCGCGGTCGTGCGCGGCTCCGCGGTCAACCAGGACGGAGCCTCCAATGGGCTGACCGCGCCGAATGGTCCGTCGCAGCAGCGGGTGATCCGCCAGGCGCTGGCCGGGGCGGGGCTTTCGGTGTCGGAGGTGGACGCGGTCGAAGGGCACGGCACCGGTACGACGCTGGGTGACCCGATCGAGGCCCAGGCGCTGATGGCGACCTATGGTCAGGATCGGGACGAGGATCGGCCGCTGTTGCTGGGGTCGGTCAAGTCGAACATCGGTCACACGCAGGCGGCTGCCGGTGTGGCGGGCGTGATCAAGATGGTCATGGCGATGCGGCACGGGGTGCTGCCCAAGACGTTGCACGTGGACGCGCCGTCGTCGCATGTGGACTGGAGCGAGGGCGCGGTCGAGCTGCTGACCGAGCCGGTGGAGTGGCCCGAGGTCGGCCGTCCGCGCCGGGCGGCTGTGTCGTCGTTCGGGATCAGCGGCACCAACGCCCACGTCATCCTGGAACAAGGGCCGGAAGCGCCCGAGGGAGAAGAGGCTCCGCAGGACCGGGCACCGGGTGTGGTGCCGTGGGTGGTGTCGGCCAAGACGGGGCAGGCGTTGCGCGCGCAGGCCGGGCGGCTGGCGTCGCACCTGGACGGCGATCTCGATCCGGTGGACGTGGGGCTGTCGCTGGTCACGACGCGGTCGGTGTTCGAGCACCGTGCGGTGGTGGTCGGCCGGGATCGCGATGAGTCGCTGGCCGGTCTCGGCGTGGTCGCCTCGGGCGAGGCCACGGCCGGTCATGTGGTCGCGGGTGTGGCCGATGTCGCCGGTAGGTCGGTGTGGGTGTTCCCGGGTCAGGGTGCGCAGTGGGCCGGGATGGGCGCGGCGCTGCTTGAGGAGTCGGCGATCTTCGCGGGCCGGATGGCGG
>NZ_JBFAOJ010000229.1:0-2485 GCF_040675205.1 Streptosporangium sp. NPDC049644
CGGTACGGCTGAACCTGCCGCCGCTGCCTCAGGACCAGATTCCGCCGCTGCTGCGCGGCCTGGTGCGGAGCACCCGCCGCACGGCGGCGTCGGCGGCCACCGGAGCCGATGGCGAGGCACTTGCCCGCCGGCTGGCCGGCCTCACCCAGCCCAAGCGGGTCCGCATGCTGCTCGACCTGGTTCGCGCCCAGGCCGCCGGCGTCCTCGGACACTCCGACTCCGCGGCGGTGGAAGTACGGCGGGAGTTCCGCGAGCTGGGCTTCGACTCGCTGACCGCGATCGAGCTGCGCAACCGGCTCAACGCGGCCACCGGGCTGCGCCTGCCGTCCACCCTCGTCTTCGACTACCCCACCCCCACCGTGCTCGCCGAACACCTCCTCGCGGAGCTCGCCCCCGGGGAAGCCGTGGCCGAGAAGCCGTCGTTGCTGGCCGACCTCGACCGATTCGAGACCGCGCTCGCCGAGGACGAACTCGACGAGATCACCCGGAACGGCATCGCGACCCGGCTCCGGCAGTTGCTGACGAAGGTGAACGGGACGGGCTCAGAAACTAGTGAAATCGCTGTCGACGACATGCTCGAATCTGCGAGTACCGAGGACATCCTCGGTCTCATCGAAAGCGAACTGGGTCACCTGAAAGATCTGTGATCCCCGGCTCGCCTCGGAGTTCTTCGGAGGTACGCCCCGATGTCGCAAGACCGGAAGCTCGTCGATTACCTCAAGTCGGTCGCCGCCGATCTGCGCGAGACTCGTCGACGGCTTCAAGAAGTCGAGTCGGGCAGGCACGATCCGATCGCGATCGTGTCGATGGCGTGCCGCTTCCCGGGTGACGTGAACTCTCCTGAGGACCTGTGGCGGTTGGTGGCCGAGGGCGGGGACGTGATCGGGGAGTTCCCGACGTCGCGTGGCTGGGACCTCGGGGGCGTGTACAACCCGGATCGGGAGAACCGGGGCACCAGCTATGTGCGTGAGGGTGGCTTCCTGCACGAGGCCGGGGAGTTCGATCCGGGCTTCTTCGGGATCTCGCCGCGTGAGGCGCTGGCGATGGACCCGCAGCAGCGGCTGCTGCTGGAGGTGTCGTGGGAGGCGATCGAGCGGGCCGGGATCGACCCGGTCTCGCTGCGCGGCAGCCGCACCGGCGTGTTCGCCGGTGTGATCTACCACGACTACGGTCCGAGCGTCGAGTTCCCGCTGGACGTGCGGAGCTTCGTCGCCACCGGAACCGCCGGGAGCATCGCCACCGGGCGTATCTCGTACGCGCTGGGGTTGGAGGGGCCCGCGGTCACGGTGGACACCGCCTGCTCGTCCTCCCTGGTGGCGTTGCATCTGGCGGCGCAGGCGCTGCGCTCGGGCGAGTGCTCGCTGGCCCTGGCGGGAGGCGTGACCGTGATGGCCACGCCCGGGATGTTCATCGACTTCAGTGCCCAGGGCGGGCTCGCGGTCGACGGACGATGCAAGGCGTTCGCCGACGCGGCCGACGGCACGAACTGGTCCGAGGGCATCGGCATGCTGGTGCTGGAGCGGCTGTCGGACGCGCGCCGCAACGGGCATCAGATCCTCGCGATCGTGCGCGGTTCGGCGGTCAACCAGGACGGCGCGTCCAACGGCCTGACCGCCCCGAACGGCCCGTCGCAGCAGCGGGTGATCCGCCAGGCCCTGGCCGGCGCCGGGCTCACTCCCGCCAACGTGGACGCGGTGGAGGCGCACGGCACCGGGACGACCCTGGGTGACCCGATCGAGGCGCAGGCGCTGCTGGCCACCTATGGCCAGGATCGGGAACGTCCGCTGCTGCTGGGGTCGGTCAAGTCGAACCTCGGCCACACGCAGGCCGCCGCCGGTGTGGCCGGCGTCATGAAGATGGTCATGGCCATGCGGCACGGCCTGCTGCCCAAGACGCTGCACGTGGACGAGCCGTCCTCGCACGTGGACTGGTCGGCGGGCGAGGTGGAACTGCTCACCGAGGCCAGGCCCTGGCCTCAGGTGGACCGGCCCTGGCGGGCCGGGGTGTCGTCGTTCGGCTTCAGCGGCACCAACGCCCACGTGATCATCGAACAGGGCCCGGGAACCGACGCCGAGGAGCCGGCGCCGGCGGATGGGACCGCGGGTCTGGTGCCGGTTCTGGTCTCGGGCCGGACCGACCAGGCCCTGCGCGCGCAGGCCGGGCGGCTGGCGTCGTACCTGGACGACGAGCCTGGTCTACGCCTGGCCGACGTCGCGTTCTCGCTGGCCACGACCCGGTCGGCGTTCGAGTACCGGGCCGTGGTGCTGGCCGGGGACCGTGACGGGCTGCTGGCCGGGCTGGGCGCGCTGGCCGAGGACCGGCCGGACGCCGCCGTGCTGCACGGTCCGGCCGGCGCGGAGCCGCAGATGGCGGTGTTGTTCACCGGTCAAGGGAGCCAGCGGGTGGGGATGGGCCGGGAGTTGTACGCCCGGTTCCCGGTGTTCGCCGAGGCGCTGGACGCGGTGATCGCGGAGCTGGATCGTCA
>NZ_JBFAOJ010000230.1:0-2484 GCF_040675205.1 Streptosporangium sp. NPDC049644
GCGCGATGGCCTGGCGCGAGCGGCAGGGCTTCGCGGGCGGCGAGCAGGACGTCGGCTCCGACGTCGTCGCCGAGTCGTTCGAGGCCGCCGGGGCCGGGCGAGCATGGGTGCACCACCGCCTCAAGCCGGTAGGGGCGTAGTAAGCGCGTATGAGCGCACCGACCCACGACCGCCGGAGGCCCGCATGCCGAACCGGACACTGTTCCCCCTGCCGTCCGGCAGGCGCCGACAGGAAGCCGGCAGAGATCGACAGGGGCCGACATTCCTCGAATGTCGGCCCCTGTGTTCTTCGTCCGAAGCTTCGGCGCGGTCAGCCGCGCAGGGCGGCGGTGAGCTCGTCGGTGCGGGCCCGGCTGCCCCAGAACCACTCCACGTGGGCGTCGCGCCGTTGCTCCCCCAGCCAGTCGTCGAAGATCCGCCTTTCGACGAACTCGCGGGTCAGCTCGTCGAGCACTGCGGGCTCGACGGCCAGTACGCGTGCGACGCAGAGGCCGCCGTCCGGCAGCCGAGCGGGTCCGAGCACCTGGCCTTCCCGCGCGTCGGCGGCCGGTGCGCCGAAAAGCGCGACCAGGTCGTCCCTGCTGTTGGCCTCCATCCGGCAGGTGGCCAGGCCGACCAGTACCTCCTGTGCCGCCAGCGTGACCGGGTCGCCGTCCCGCAGGAGCGCGGCGGCGGCGTCGGCTCGTTCGGGGTCGGCGTACCGCAGTCTGATCACGCGCAGCCGGTCGAACTCCCCGCGGTGGGCGGCGAAGAACTCCTCGGCCCGCCCTTCGACCACCTCTCGGCGCAGGTCCGCGACCGCGGCCTCGTTCGTCACGATCTCCTCGAGGCGGGCGTGGCTCAGGCCGCGCTCGGTCATCCACCGTCGCATCACTTCTGTGGTCAGCAGTCCTCGCGCCCGGCGGAAGGCGTCCATGGCCTGCTGGAGCCTTTCGTCGGACAGATCCGTCTGCCGGGTGGCCAGGGCCTGCTCGACCAGGGCGGCGTTCACCAGCTGCCGGGCCAGGCCGGTGTCCTCCAACAGCACGTCCAGGGTTGTGACGGTCCGCTCCATGGTCATGTCGACGCCGTTCACGCGTACGACGAGCTGCTCGCCGGAACGCTGGCCGCCGCGCAGCGGCCAGGGGATCGTCCGGTTCGGGGCGTAGGCCAGCGAGACGGTCCCCTCGGTCGAGGGGAACAGCAGGTCGTAGTGGTATTCGTCGGTGGCGGCCTCCCGCTGCCACAGCAGCCGCATGGGTACTCGCGGGTGGCGGGCGCGTAGATCCGACAGCCGGTCGCGGGCGGACTCGGGCGGGGCGTCGTCGAGCCCGCGCAGCCATTCCAGGGCGTCGCCGAGAAGCTCGGAGGGCACCATCGGGGACACGTCAGGCTCCTTCCAGCAGTAGGTCGCAGAGCGCCTCGCTGATCGGCAGACCGGTCAGCTCCTCGATCCACAGCCACTGCCCGTTGGGGTTGATCTCCAGAAACACGTAGCGGCTGTCCGGGGTCAGGACCAGGTCCAAGGCTCCGTAGGCCAGGCCGAGCCGCTCGGTCATCGCCAGGCACCGATCGGCGATCTCGTCAGGCAGCCGATGCACGTGATGCGGGGTCACCCCGAGGTCGTACCAGCGCCAGTCCACTTTCGCCCGGTTGCTGGTCTGGGAGTGGATCTCGGCCGCGAACACTTGCCGGCCGACGACGGTGACCCGCAGCTCCAGCCGCTTGGGCACGTACTGCTGCACGATGACCGGGGAGAGCCGCAGCGCGTCCGCGTAACCGACATCGCGGGGCGAGACGAGCTCGCACTTGCGGATGACCGTGTGACCGGCGGCGAGGTTCTCCACCCACGGCATGCCCATGGGCTTGGTGACGATCTGCCCGTCATGACGGTTGTGGAAGTCCCACAGCGCGTCCGGCTGGGGCGCGATCAGTGTCTCGGGGATCTCGAACCCCAGCTCGGCGGCCAGCATGAGCTGCGACGCCTTGTGACCGGCCCGCCGGAACACCGACTCGCGCGCGGGCACGACCCGGCACGGCAGGTGCTCCCACAGGTCGCCGATCAGGTTCACGCTCTCCAGGGCGGTGTAGGCCGCCACCGAGGGGTCGGTGATCTCCGGATGGGCCTCCGGCGGCTGGGGCCGCCGCCACCACAGCGCGGTCAGCGAGTCCAGGTCGAGCGTGCCGGATTCGGTGTGCAACAGCCGCCGGGCCAGACCGTGCGCGGTGTAGGCCAGCTCGACGTGCGCCCGTACGAGGTAGTCGCGGTTGTCGAAGACGGTCGTACGAGCACCGCGCCGGGCCAGCAGCTGCCTGATGTGGTCGGCGTGCGGGTCGTGGTCGCGGGTGAGGACGAGGACATGCGGGGGTGACACGGTTCTCCTTGCAGAGCGGGCCCGCGCACGGGGCGGCGGACCGCCGGTGAAGGACGGAGGTCGGCGGTCGTCTGGACGGTCATTCGACCTTCCCTTCGTAGCTGCTTGTCGATCTTGTTTTCGGTTGGAG
>NZ_JBFAOJ010000231.1:0-2435 GCF_040675205.1 Streptosporangium sp. NPDC049644
CCTGCGAGACAAGTTGCTCAACCTCGCCGTCGGCGGCATCGACCAGCTCACGCTCATCATCCGCAGCCAGCTCAAACAGATGCAATACCAACCCGTGCTGCTGGACGGCTTTGTCGCCGAGACCAGGCTGGCCCTCCAACCACCGTAACGTCCAGCTTTCATCCTCAGTAGTGCCGATCGGGTAGACCTGTTGTGCGCATTCGTCAAATGGTCCGGACTGCGCATTTTAGAGAAGCCGCTCGCCGAATTGCGCCGCCGGGGCGTTCCGTTGCGAGTCATCACCACCACCTACATGGGCGCAACCGAGCGGCGGGCGCTGGATCGGCTCGTAGATGATTTCGATGCAGAGGTTCGAATTAGCTACGAACAGAATGCAACCCGCCTGCATGCTAAGGCCTGGCTGTTGCGCCGCCATACCGGTTTCGACACGGCCTATATCGGCAGTTCTAACCTGTCACGCGCTGCCTTGCTGGACGGCCTAGAATGGAATGTACGCCTGTCTTCAGTGACTACTCCGCGACTGCTGGGCAAATTCGAAGGCACCTTCGATTCTTACTGGAACAGGCAACAGTTCGAACCATACGACCCAAAGAAGGACAGGGGACGGCTTGATGAAGCTTTATCTCGCTCAAAGGCAGGCGAGCGGATTTTTGATATTCCTGCACTGATGCCTCATCCGTTCCCACATCAGAAAGAGATGCTGGAGGACCTCGACGTCGAGCGAACTGTGCACGACCGTCACCGCAATCTGCTGGTGGCGGCTACCGGAACCGGAAAAACTGTCGTGGCTGCCTTCGACTATCGCAATCTGCAACAGCGATTGGGGCGGCGTCCCTCTCTATTATTCGTCGCGCATCGCAAGGAGATCTTGCAGCAGGCTATGCGCACCTACCGACAAGTTCTAGCCGCCCCCGACTTCGGCGAACTGCACGTCGGCGTTGATCAGTCCCGGCAATGGCAGCACGTGTTCGCCTCAGTCCAGTCCCTCAATTCACGTGGCATCGATATCTTCGCCGCAGATCATTTTGACGTCGTGGTTATCGACGAGTTCCACCACGCCTCCGCTGTCACTTACCGACGAATCATTGATCACCTCAAGCCGAAGGAACTACTCGGCCTCACCGCCACCCCAGAGCGGGCCGACGGCACCTGGGTTCAAGACGAGTTTTTCAATCGGCATATCACTTCCGAACTGCGCCTGTGGGACGCTCTAGACGCCGACCTGCTCTGCCCTTTTCACTACTTTGGAATCAACGACGAGACCGACCTCAGTAGCGTTTCCTGGTCACGCGGCTCCTACCTCGGCCGTGAACTCGATGAGGTCCTTGCCGAAGACAGCAATCGGTCTCAACTCATCTTCAATGCGCTGCTGGATAAGGTCAGCGACTTACAGGAAGTCCGAGGTTTGGGTTTCTGCGTCTCGGTACGGCATGCACGCTTCATGGCCGAGTTTTTCACCAAGGCAGGCTTAAAGTCGCTGGCCGTGGATGGGTCAACTGACCCCGTCGAGCGCAGGGCAGCGCTGGCTGCCTTGCGTGATGGGAAAGTCACTTTCCTTTTCGCTGTGGACCTGTTCAACGAGGGTCTGGATATCCCTGATGTGAACACATTGCTCCTACTGCGACCAACCGAGAGCGCAACAGTTTTTCTCCAACAACTCGGCCGTGGACTACGCCGTACACCTGACAAGGACGTGCTGACCGTCCTCGACTTTGTCGGGCAGCACCGCAAGGAGTACCGATTCGGGAGCCGATTCCATACGTTGACTGGGTTCTCCAGAGGACGTCTTAAGCAGCAGGTGGACAAGGACTTCCCGCTGCTGCCGCCGGGATGCCAGATCGTCTTGGATCGAGTTACTAAAGATCGACTGATTGCCGAGCTCAAGGTCCAACTCAACGCCACTATCTCTACACTCACCCAGGAGATCCGCTCCCTCGCAGAGACGTCCCTTATTAACTATCTCGAAGCCACTGGCCGCGATATTCACGACATCTATCGCAACCGACGCTACTGGACTTCATTGCTGCGCCGCACTGGGCTCATCAAGGATGATGCCTCTCCCGTGGAGGATGCGCTTGGCCGCCGTGTACGTGCTCTGCTTCACGTAGACGACCAGCGACGAGCTGAGGCGTACATACGCCTGTTGCGACCTGACGGTCCGTTCTATAGCCAGTGTTCCCCCGTCGATCAGGCCTTCGTCCGCATGCTGTTCTTCTCCTTCTGGCGTGACGGCGGCAGCTTCACCTCCTACGACCAGGCTCTTGCGCAACTGCGCGCCGAGCCCACACTATGCGAGGAGATTCGGCAGGTAGTTGCCTACGCTTCAGAGCGTCCCAGGCAGTTCACGTCCTGGGAGATGGTGTGCGGGTGATCAAGCCCTGGTGCTGGCACGGGTGAGATCCATGTGACAAGAGACGGCCACTTCGTAATCCTTC
>NZ_JBFAOJ010000232.1:0-2318 GCF_040675205.1 Streptosporangium sp. NPDC049644
CTAAAACAACAAAAAAAACACAACCACTCACCCCCCACCACCCTCCTTCCTTTTTTGCCGTTCACACTCCCGCTGGCCTCCCCCTTATCCGGCGCCGCCCCCCCCCCCCCGCGCGCCCCCCACCCCCCCGCGACTGTCCGCCCGTTCACCGCGGCCACCGCTTTCCGCGGCGACCGTGTGCGGTGATCTGTCTTTTCCGGGCTTGTCGAGCCGACTTCGTACTTGAACCAACTGCGTCTGCACTAACCGTGTCTGTCGGATGCGATGTCCATCTGAACAGGGTCATCCGCGCAGATGTGGAGATCCCAGCGGCGCGGACGCGTCAGGATCGCCCCGAGGATGACACCCAGGATCACGCTTGCGATGATCACGATGAGAATGCTCAGCCCCATGACGGCTGCCTCTCGGAAAGATGTGCCGCTTGATCTGAGGAAATGCGGCCTACCGCACCGTAGCGTCGCATTCTCGCTGTCGCAACGAAACGGCCAGGGACTAATCCTTATTGACCAGGACCGTTGACCCGGTCGGGGCCGTCACGGACGGGTGAATTCCCCCTTGGACGACATGACCTTGCGTGCGCAACAACACTTTCTTGGGATGTTTCGCGTGTTTCGCTCCCCTAGCCCCGTAGATCTCGGCACGATGGTGCACGAACTCTGAGACCAACGGGGAGAGATGTACATGTCGCGACGCCTTGTCGCCGGATTCACGGCCCTAGCACTCACCGCCACAGCGATTCCCGCTGAGGCCGAGCAGGCGAGTTCGGGGTTTCCCTCCTCCGCGTTCCCACTGGGCGTGAGCATGGCCACGGTGAAAGACCAGCAGAGTGTGGCACCGGGCATTGATCTTTTCAATGTGAAGCACGGTAAGTCCACGCAGGGCTGGACAGTCTCCGCCCTCATGCCCAACGGTCACGACGACGGTCGCCTGGACACCGCTCAGACGGTCGCCGAGGCCGTGGAGGCGGCGGGGTTCACTCCCAGCATCCTGCGGATCGTGCAGCCCGCCGCAGCGGACGCCCCGGCTGTGGAGCGATACATGGTCAGGATCGGCCTGTGGTCGTTCGGCAAGCGGGCCGAGGCCGACAAGGTCGTGAAGGAACTCAAGAAGCAGGGCATCCGGGCCAAGACCGACTATCTCGGCGACGACGGCACCGAGACCACCGGCCCCTGGAACATGCGCGTGCTGATGGTCGACCCGAAGGTGTTCAAGGGATCCTTCAAGACGAGCGTCGGCAAGAGCGTGGCCAAGCGCGAGACCACCAGCGCGATGTCGAAACTTACCGGCGCCATCGCCGGGGTCAACGGCGGCTTTTTCAACATCCACACCGCCAAGGCCCTCCAGGGCGACCCGGTCGGTGTCTCCGTGGTGGGCGGCAGGCTGCTCAGCGAGGCCGTGCCCGGCCGCAGCGGCCTCGTCATCACCCAGGGTCGCAAGGCCCGGATCACCGAGCTGCGGACCCAGGTCACCGCGATCTCCTCGGATGGTACGAAGGCCGAGGTCAACGGCATCAACCGGGCCGCCGGAAGCGACGAGCTCGTCCTCTACACCGAGGAGTTCGGCAGCAGGACGGCCACCGACGGCGGCATCGAGGTCGTCATCGACACCCAGGGCCAGGTCGTCAAGGTCCGCCAGGCCGGCGGCATCGTCTCCCGGGGCACCTATGTGCTCCACGGCACCGGCCTGGCGGCCGTCTGGCTCCAGGAACACACCCAGGGCACCTGGATGAAGCTGGACACCAAGGTCATCGATCTGCGGACGCAGCGGGCGATACCGCTCACCCCGGATACCTACATCATGGGCGGCGGGGTCGGGCTGGTCAGGAACGGACGGGTGCGCATCACCGCGGCGGCCGACGGACATGCCTCGATCAACATGATGCTCCGGCGCCACCCGCGCACGATGGTCGGTGTCAACAAGTCGGGCGGGCTGATCCTGGCCACGGTCGACGGACGCAACCCGGGTGTCTCCGTGGGCGCCTCGATGGTGGAGGCTGCCCAGCTGATGCGGTGGCTGGGCGCCAAGCAGGCCATCAACTTCGACGGTGGTGGCTCCAGCGTGATGGTCGTCGGCCACAAGCCCGTCAACCGGCCCTCGGACGGCGCGGAGCGGACCGTGGGCGACGCCCTCTTCATCACGCCCTGACGAACCGCGCTCCAACGCGAGAAGCCCCGGTCCTCATCGGCCGGGGCTTCTGGTTCTCCGTAGGCGTACCGCGGCTTTCCCGGCAAGCCCCTTCCGGAACCCCCTCGGAAAACACGAAGGCCCCCACCGAAAGGTGAGGGCCCACATGAAAGATTGTCCGGCGGCGACCTACT
>NZ_JBFAOJ010000233.1:0-2266 GCF_040675205.1 Streptosporangium sp. NPDC049644
GCATCGCGATCCATCCCGGTTCATGTCAGCCGACGCCATTCTGACGACATCAAGCACCAACTGCCCGAGTTGATCTTGCTGAGATCACCTCACTGTCTGCCTGGTCGAACCTTCGGTGGTGGAGATCATCGACTCGGTGGCAAGGTGTGGGTGTCTTTCGGCAGGTGTGCTGGGCATCCACTCGTTAGACGGTCATTTTGCAGATGTGCTTGTAGACGATGTCCAGTGTCTCCATGATCAGGTATTCCTGCTTGCCGAGTCGCACGATTCTGGTTTTTCTAGAACACCTCTGGTAGGAAGAGGACCAGTCCGTATCGTCTAGCGCGGCTTCCACCGCCAGCGTCGCATCCCCTTGGCGGACGAGAGTGTCCATGGCCGGTTCGGTATACGGAGTCGCCCCAGCGGGCCACGGACCTTCCCCAGCTTGCTGGAAGAATTCCTGGGCCAGCGCCTTCAGTTCGTCGCGCAGTCGTTCGACCCGCTGCGGCCGGGCCTGATTCTCCAGGGCGGACATTGCCTCTTCGACCAGTGGGTGCGACAGATCAGCCGTCGTGACCGCGATGCGGGCCAGCAAGTGCTTCATTGCTGTTATCTGTTCAACGCCCGGATTCTCTAGGAAGGTACGGACCTGAATGTTGCGCTCAGCCAGTTGGCGCATATCGGCGTATGGCACAGGCACGGGAGCGTGCGCGGCGGGCCGGGGTTTAGGCAGCAGCTGCACGGCTGCCCAGCCTTCGGTCACCCAGGAGTCGTCGATCTCCATGCCGGTGACGGCCTCTGCGAGGCTCAAGGCCGTGCTCTTGGCATACTCGGCCCATTCCTGAGCTTCGATGTCGAAGCTCTGGGCCCACCGGAGAGCCTGGCGGATATCCGGCTCGTCAGCCAAGTCTTTCTCGCCGAGATCGTCGGCATCGAACGTTTGGACGATCTGGCCGCCCACGGCGTAGGTGACCTGGGCTCCTGGCCCGTCTGTGGTGATGTTGAGGGCCTGTCCCTGCTGCGACAGGGTAGTGAGTGCAGTGTCATCGGCACCACGTCTGCTCCTGATCTCCAACACGATGATCCAACTCTCGTGTCGGCGAATCAACAGGTGCCCGTCTCCCCGATCTTCGGCGAATACGCCCTCAGCTTCTTCCTGCACGGTCATCGCGCGAGGGTGGATAAATTCGGTCCCATCGGCGCCAAGGGTTCGAATGACATCATCCGGTGTAGCACCGGAGATCCATGTCACGCACATGTGGTCGTCGAGTTGGGACCAGGCGTCATGGGTGCCGTACATGGTTATCCCTACGTGTAAGTGGGTGTTTGAGAGGTGATCGTTGGGCTGTTTTGCCAGGTGGGTATGGGTAAGGCATGACACGAGACCGGTTTTTACCCTTCTGATCTGACCGATGAGCAGTGGGCTCTGATCGAGCCGCTGCTTCCCGTCCCGCACCGGGACGGCCGCCCGGACAAACACCCACGACGAGAGGTCGTGGACGCGATCATGTACGTGGTGCGTACCGGCTGCTCCTGGCGGCAGTTGCCGGCCGACTTCCCGCCCTGGCAGACCGTCTACTGGCACTTCGTGCGCTGGGAGGACCAGGGGGTGCCCCAGCAAATCGTGGATGTGCTGCGTCGGCGGGTCCGCCGGAGCGTCGGCCGTAAGGCCGAGCCGTCGGCCGCGGTGCTGGACTCCCAAAGCGTCAAAGGGGCCGACACCGTCGGCCGTGACAGTCGTGGCTACGACGCGAACAAGAAGATCAACGGCCGCAAGCGGTTCGTGGTCACCGACACCCTCGGGTTGTTGCTGGCGGTGACGGTGCGCCCGGCCGGGGTGCAGGATCGGGCCGGGGCCACCACCATGCTGTTGGGGTTGTATCTGAGTGGTGGCTGCCGGGTGGTGTTCGCCGATCAGGGCTTCGCCGGCCGTCTGGTGCTCTGGGCGCGGCAGGTGCTGGGCATCGTCGTGCGCATCGTCGCCAAGCCTGCCGGTCAGCGCGGTTTTCGGGTGCATCCCCGGCGGTGGGTGGTGGAGCGGGCGCTGGCCTGGCTGATGGCCTACCGGCGGCTCGCTCGCGACTATGAGCGTCAGCCGCCGACCAGCGAGGCAATGATCCGCTGGGCCGTGATCAACATGCTGGCGCGGCGCATCACCCGAGGCCGCCCCGCCCAGAGGCCCGGACCTCGCCCCGGAACCTGTCAATTTAATCAAGGCAGTTGAGCTGGGCTAATTCTGTGTCGGCTGTTCTGGCGTGTCCTTCTGCTCGTTCGTGTCGTCGTTCTT
>NZ_JBFAOJ010000234.1:0-2231 GCF_040675205.1 Streptosporangium sp. NPDC049644
AGCCCCAGCAGAATCGGCGACATCGTCAAAGCCGCGCTTGTTCTCACCCATTTCGAACATGGCTACCTGACGTGAAAGTCGCTGAGATCACCTCAATGTCACCGGTGCGATTGAAAGCAGTAGCCGCACGGTAAACCGACCTGAATATCTCCCGCTGCTCGCGTGGATTAAGGGCATCGTAAATGTCCATCGCCTTGGTGATATGAGGGTCATCGAGGAGGGTTTCCCCGGGCCGGAGGTTGATGTCAGCCATCATGCTGGGCTCCTTCGTTCTGTTTGGTCTGTCACGGTAGGGCTTGGCCCGGTGCTCGTTTGGGGATGTGCTGAAACGGCATGCCGGGGCGTCAGGGTGTTCGCTCCTTGGCCAGCTCGGCGGCGAGGACGACCACCTCATCTCGTGCCGCGTCGGGGCCGAGTTTGTCGCGGGCGGTGGCCATCCACTCGAAGTAGTCGCCGCGCGTGTTGAGGTAGTCACGGGCGGCTTGGAGGGCGGGTGAGACCTCCTCGGGCGTGTGGCGTGGTCGCAGGACGCGGGCGGGGCCTTTCTCGCTTCTGCGGGCCTGTGAGCCGCGTAGGGCTTCGCGGACGGCGGCGCGGGCATCTGCGGCCTCCTCGGGGGTCACGGGCGGCTCGTCGGGGTCGGGTGCCTGCTCGGGGACGGCGGGTGGTGGCTGTGCCTGCCGGGCTGCGTAGGCGGCCCGGCGTTCGGCGTTGGCCCGTACTCGGCTGAGGTAGTCGGGGAGGTCACCGCGTTCGGCGATCGCTCTGAAGTAGCCGTTCGGGTTTTCGATCCTGCCTTTGGTCGCTTGTCGAATCTCCGTGATCACTTCTCTCATCTCGTCCTCGGTGGCCCCAGCGGGGGCGAGCGCTTCCATGACGACGCGCTCGTGGCTGAGGAGAGATGAGGAGTTCTCCTGAGGAGATTGAGGAGAAGGGTGCCCCGCTGGGGGCACCTTCGGGACCAGGCGGGGCACCTTCGCGTCTGAAGCTGCCCCGGACGGGGGACCTTCAGGACCATGCGGGGCACCTTCATCCCTCTTACTGACCCGATCGGGCGACCTTTCGGGGGCAGCTTCGTATAGGAAGCTGCCCCGCTCGGGGCAGCTTGGAAGGTCCTCCAGCCGGGGGACCACGAATTCCGACATCTCGTGTCCATTACAGGCGTACACCACCCGGCCGCGCTTATCGCGCACCGGTTCGCCGTCCTTGCCGCGAACCGGCTCACGCATCTCGATGCCGTTCTTGGCCAGCTTCGTCAAGACCTTGCCGAGCTGCTTCTCGTCGGCATAGCCGGTGCGCCGCAGGATGACGGCGCGGGTCTCGCTGCCGTAGGCGTGACGGCTCTGATCGTTGGCCTGGTCGGCGATCTCCAGCGCGACCAGGCGCTCGCCCGACGAGAGCCCAGCGGGCAGCCGGTCGGCAAGCCAACGGCGTAGTTCGTAGCCCACAGGGCTCGCCCTCCTGGTTAGAGCAGGTGGTGATCAAAGGCCCGTTTGGCGCTACCAACGCCGGACGGTCCCGAAGTTTCAGCTGTGGAGAGTGTCAGTCGCCAGGCGTTCCCTCCTGATCCTTGAGGCGGCCGGTTTTCTTGGCCCAGTCGAGGATGTCGGCGAGCCACCACCAGTCGCGGCCCGAGATGGCCCCTTCGGGGTTAGGAAACTTCTCGACCGTGACCCACTCCTTGGCGGATCGTCGCCGCCAGGTGACGACGGTGTTTTCTGAGACGCGGAGCTGCTTGGCGATGCCGTCGACACCGACGGGAATCCAGGGCGGTTGCGGACGTTGCATGTAGGCAGCATACGGCTTTCCCCAACATTCGCCAGTGGTGGGCATGCGTATTCTGGAGGTTGACGGTGAATGTCTGGAACATTCGACTGGACTGGCCTTTACCCCTAGAACGAAAAACGGGCCTGCCCAGCGTTGGTAGCGCCAGACAGACCCTTGATCACCACCGGCTCTAACCCGGCGAAGACCCGTCGAACAGGGTAACGCGACCGTTGCCGCCAAGCACACCCAGAGCAGGTGGCGCCACAGCGATCCCCCCTCGCGGGCACCAGGCATCTCAGCCGGAAAGCCCACACCACACAGCCGTCGCGTCATCGTGTCAACGACGGCCGAATTTTGACCCCCTGGCGCCGCCTGGGTTCTAGTGCTTGTCGCAACACACCTGATCATTAGGGGCGTGTTGATGGCGAGGCGAGGACCCAAGCGCAGGTTGGATGTCGAGTCGG
>NZ_JBFAOJ010000235.1:0-2210 GCF_040675205.1 Streptosporangium sp. NPDC049644
GGCGACGCCGAAGCGCAACTGAACGCGATCGTCGACAAGCAGCAGGCCGCCGCAAACGCGATAGAAGACGCTCCGCCTCCTCCGGTTGGTGTGAATGTCGGCGGCTGAGCAGCAGCGCGCCGCAGCGGCCTACCAGGCGCAGCAGCGGGCGCTCTCGTCGACTCTCGTCCGTGATCTCGTGAAGCTGTTGAAGATGCTGTTCACCGTGGAGCGGGCCGAGGAGTCGTGGCCGGCGACGCAGATGGCGCTCGCCGCGATGGTCGTCGCGTCGAGGCAGCAGTCTGCGAACCTCGCCGGACCGTACTACCAGCGGTTGCGGACTGCGGCCGGCCTGCCTGGCGGGGTCGTGCCTGCAGAGCCGCGGGAGCTCACCTCTGACCGGTTGTCGGCGGCTCTCGACAGTGCCGGCATGGCCGTGATGCGGCAGTCGCTGCGGCTGGGGGCGACGCCGGCGCAGGCGCGGGATCGGATGGCGGTCACGTTGTCCGGAACCGCAACCCGGCTCGCTCTTGAGGGCGGTCGGGATGTCATGGAAGCCACCTCCCACGACGACGAGGGCGCGCTCGGCTGGGCCAGGATCGGCGACGGCGACCCGTGCTCATGGTGCGCAATGCTGATTTCCCGCGGAGCCGTCTACGAGTCCGCCAGAACCGCAGGTGACAGTAGGTATGGCGGCGCCACCTATCACGACCATGACGGCTGCCAAGCGGTGCCGATCTTCGATGCCGACAGCCCTCTCCTGAACGCGGCAGACAGCCTGTACGCCGACTGGAAACGCGTCACCGCAGGCACCGGCGGCGACGAAGCCCGCAAGGTTTGGCGCCGCTACTGGGAAGGCCGCGACAAGCCCGCGGAGGTGTGATGGCCGGCCGCGTCACCTTGGTCTGTGGACCACCCGCCGCCGGTAAGAGCACGTGGGCCGAGGCCCGCGCTGGCCCCGGAGATCAGATCGTCGACCTAGATGCGATCTGCCGGTCACTCGGATCTCGCTCTTCTCACGACCACCCACGCCACATCAAGCGGATGGCTGAACGGGTCCGGCGAAGCCTCGAAGAGCAGGTGGTCGATGGCGACGGGGAGAGGTTCGTCATCCGATGCCTGCCGTCCGCCGCTGACCGTGAGGCTGCCGCCGAGCGTCTCGGTGCCCGCGTCGTAGTCCTCGCTGTCCCCGCGGACGAAGCGATCGGTCGGGCTCACGCCGACGGCCGGCCCGACTGGACCGAGGCGGCCATCCGTGACTGGTGGGGCCGTTATGAGCCCTCACCTGTCGACGAGTTTCCCGATACCTGACTTTTCCCTCTGACCGGACCAGCCGACAGGCAGGTGCCGGTCTTTCCGCATGCCCAAAGACCGCCGACACGGCGGCTTTTCCCGACATGGGAGTTGCAATGTCTGACACCGCACCCGAGTTCGCCGAGCCGGCCGAGCCGACGCAGGAAAACCAGGACGTCGACGACGTCTCCTCTGAGGAGCCCGACACGGGTGAACCGCAGGAGCCGGAGAAGGACTGGGAAGCCGAGGTCTCGAAGTGGCGCAGCATGGCCAGGAAACATGAGGCCACGGCTAAGGCGAACGCTGAGGCGGCACGAAAGTACGCCGAGTTCGAAGAGAGCCAGAAGACCGAACAGCAGCGTTTGGCCGACAGGGTCGCCGCTGCTGAGCAGAGGGCCATCGCAGCGGAGATCGGCCGGGCCAAGCTCGTTGCCGCCGCAGCGCACAACATCCCGATGAGTCTGCTGGACCGGCTCGGTGGCACCTCTGAGGACGAAATCAACGAGGCCGCCGAGGAACTGGCTGCTGAGTTCGAGGCCGAATTGGGCCGACGTCTTGCTGCGGTCCAGCCCCCGCATGTCCCGGGTTACGAGGACGAGCCGGAGCAGCCCGCTTGGAGTCGGCCGGTTGAGGCTCTCACGCCGGGCTCGTTGCCCGCTGGCTCAGAGCCCGAGGACCCGAACGAGGCGTTCCGGCGCTTCCTCGGCCGCTAACCACCCTGATCACCGCAGCTTCCGGATTCCTTGCACGGGGCCCGGTGCCGCTGCATGCCTGAAAGCGAGATCCCCGTGCCCACCTATAACGCGATGACCACCCGCGACAACGCTGATGACCCGCTGATCCCAACTCCGGTCAGCAGCCAGATCATCCAGGAGATGCCGACCAAGAGCTTCATGCTCGCCCGCGCTGGTCAGGTGCGGATGTCGACCAAGACGCAG
>NZ_JBFAOJ010000236.1:0-2196 GCF_040675205.1 Streptosporangium sp. NPDC049644
GGGCGGGACCACCCCCGGGCTGCTGAACGGGAGCCAGCAGACCAACCCGCACACGCGATGAGAGGAGGAGACAGGTGTCAGGACTTGACGCGACGGTGGAGTTCGTCGGTCAGGCGGTGAAGCATCGCGATGAGATCGGCCGTGGAAACGGCGGACAGATCAACCGGTCTCTTGGCGATGATGAGATCTTCGGTAGTCGCCAGGCCAGCGAGTTGGAGTGCGCGCTTCCGATCCATTTCGAGCGGGCCAGCGAGCGCGATCACGGTTCCAGCCTGAGGCGTTCGTGGCTGCTTGGCCAGGTTGTCGATACCGCTCCGGGAGACGCCACTCTTGCGCGTCAACCAGGTCTTCGTCTGCCCACGTCGCGCCAGTTCTTCCACGATGAATTCGTACAGAGGAAGCGCCGGAGGCTTGATCAGCGTCTTGTCTGGCCTCGGGAGTATCCGGCGTATGACGATGCGGCCTGGGGCGTGCACGATGTTATGGACGGGACGCTCCGTGATTATGGCTCTCGTCTCGGCAGCGAGGGCGAGCGCACGAGTGTCGAACCATTCCACGTCCTTGCGAGCGACCTCTGGCCACCACGCCTTCTTGGTGGCATGGCTGCCCCAGCGGGCGGTGATGTTCTCCGTGATGCCGATGTACAGCAGCCGGTCGTCTTCGTCGTAGAAGCGGTACAGGGCCGTTCGGTTACTCATCGGCGGCCTTCAGCTTCGCCTGCTGCATGCGGTGGATACGGCGCCGCTTGGCGATGTACTCCTGCAGCGCTTCCTTCACGACGGCGGTGTTGCTCGTGCCGTCCTCGCCCGCGATCCATTCGACCTGCTCCCAGATTTCGTCTCCGAGGCGGACGTTGCGGACCGGAGTCTCGCCTGTCTTGGGTCGCGGCATGGCTGATCTCCCGAGCGTGTGAGTACACGGGATCATATGCGGCCTCCTTTCTCGTCTACGTTTCTGTAAGACAGTAACATGCTGAAAGCTCTTGTGGACACGGCAAAGCATCGGTATATCTGTAATACGAAAACGACGCGTAGGCGTCCCACAGATAGGAGTTCTCGTGTCTGACCAGACCACGACGATGCAGGTCCGTGTCCGCGACCGATCCGCCGAAGCGCCCTGGGGTGCGGGCCTGACCAACCCGGTCGTGCGCACCGTGGAGATCTCCGCGAACTGCCCGGTGTGCGGCGGTCCGCGAGGAGTTCCCCGCAACCTCAACCAGGTCGACGACGGCGCGTACTACTCGGTGGACGTGTGGACCAACCCATGCGGCCACGTCGACCACTACGCCGTCGTCGTCAAGGAAGCCGCCGCCCGCACGCCTGAGCTTCCCCTCGGGGAGGCGTCGTGAGCGTCGCCGAAGAGATTCGTGCCGCTGCTTCCAAGCTGCGTGCGACCGCTGAGAAGGCTGCCCCCTGGCCATGGAACCTCGACGGCCCGTGGTGGTGGGACGTCGCTGGCGGTCCTGCTGAGGCGACGACGGTCATCAGTACTCCGTCCCGTGACGCCGTGGTGGTGGTTCCCCCGCCCCGTGGACAGGTTGCCGCCGACGGCAAAGCCGAGGGCGGCGCCTTGTGGATCGCGCTGGTTTCGCCTGCCCTGGCCGAACCGTTCGCCGCCCTGCTGGACGCGACGGCCGCCGAGATTCACCGCCTCGCCGGTGACCTCACCGAAGCGGAACTGGCCAAGTACGCGCCCATGGCCCCCACCTGGTTGCCCGCCCTGGCTGTCGCCCGCCACATCAACCCCGACTCCTCCTCGGCTGCTCTTCCCCTTGGGGAGGAGACGAAGTGATCGAGCTTCCCCGCGAGGTCATCGAGACCGCCGCGAAGACCGGAAGCCTCCACTACGAGGACTGCAAGGTCGGCTCTGCTGGCGGCTGCGACGAGTGCCGTATCGCGTACGTCCGCGCGCACTACGCGGTTCACGGCGCGGTCGCGGCTTTCCCTGACGAGTTCATTGCGGCGATCCAAGCAGGCCGCGCCCCCACCTCCTGACCCCCTGAAAGGACCAACCCTCATGAACGGACAGGACTACGCCCGCGAAGCCGAGACGCTTCGCCAGCAGGCGTACAAGGTAGTGCGCGAGCATGACGGCGGGAGCCCAGAAGCGACGCTGCTGCTGCAAGAGGCGCAGGTGTGCGCGACGCTTTCCCTCACCTACGCCATCGTCCAGGCATCGGCGAGCACACACCGGGAC
>NZ_JBFAOJ010000237.1:0-2149 GCF_040675205.1 Streptosporangium sp. NPDC049644
CTTTACCGACCCCGAGCTTCAAGCTGCACTCCAGGCTTCCCCTATCGGATCCAGCTCAGCAACACATGCTTAAAGCCGTACAGGCAAAGGGACCTGACCCCAATACGACGAATAGCCCCCACCACAACGGTGGGGGCTTTCGCGTGTCCATGCCGTCCTGTTATGGCCGGTAACCCGTGGGACGTATGGGACGTCTCATGATCGTGTCCCGGCTCCGGCGAGGGGAGCCGGGGCCTGCCGCTCGGTAGTCCCGGCGTCGGTCGTCTGCGGCTGGATCAGGCCGAGCAGCGGCGACTGAACGCTCCGGCTTCGGCGAGAGGAGCCAGGATCCTGCAGATTTCTGCAGGTCAAACCCTTGTAATGCCTTTAAAGGCCAGGCAATATCTTGCTTTGCGGGCCGCCCTATCCCCATCCCCTCACCCGAGGATAGAGCGGTCCGTCCACTCTCCAGACAGGTCAGCGCCAGTAGCCGATAGCGGTGACTGGACGCTCCGGTCCCGGCTTCGGCGACGGGGAGCCGGGGCCCCGAGGTCACCGCAGCGCGGTCGCGAGTTCCCGCACCCCCGGTACGCGCGGGTGCAACGCGGTGAGATCGTCGGCGACCTTCCGTATCGTGGGCCGGTCCCGCACCTCGCTCGGCGTCTCCCTGTAGGCCGCGAGCAGCGCATCTGCGGTCTCCTCCGGCTCGCCCCACTGCCACCAGGCCCGCGCCATGTCAGTGTGGTACCGGCCTCGCCGCTCCGGCGTCCGATACATCTCCGGCCGCAGATCCTGCCCCGCACGCACCGCCGCCCCTGCGTCCCCTAGCGCGTAGTTGAGATTCACCCGGTACATCCGGACGAACGGCAACGCATCCGCTTTGCCCGTCAACGCGGCCAGGCGTTCGGCAGCGCGCTCGGCGTCGGCGAGCCGCGCAAACGCCTCCTTCCGGTCGCCGGCCTGGCTTTGAGCGTAGGCGGAGGTGCACATCAGCCTCAGGTACATGCCTAGCTGAGGTGCAGTACGTAGCCCCATGACCTCCAGGGTGTCGGCAGCCCGCCCCACCACCTGCGTGGCCGCGGCGTGGCGACCTCCAGTGCGCAGCATCATCCCCATCGCCCGAGCCGAGGCCGCCACAGCCACCGGATCCCCAGACCGCTGCGCGTACAGCACCCCCCGGTCGGCAGTGATGCGCGCCGTGTTCTTGCGACCTACCTTGTTCAGGGTGTCGGTCGCCAAGTTGTGACACCCCGCCAGCAGCGCCCACCCTGCCGGAGTGTCCACCCGCTCCGCAGTGTCGGCCGCGGCGGCGAGCATGGTCGGGAGCCCGCCCAGCAGGGGCGCCAGCGCGCCGACGTCGAACTGTTGTCGCCCGGCCTGGAGCCGTTGCTGGATCTCGCTGAGCGTTTCGGGCCGTCTCACCTCCACCGGCACGGCGAGGGCGTCTTCGAGATTCAGCAGCAGTTGCAGCGGGACCGACAGTCCCACCGCTTTGATCATCGTGCGGCGTCGCATGGGATCTTCCCTTTCGTCGTCACTCTCGTCTTCACCCACGGTAATGACGGGAGTCAATGGTGTCGGAAAAGCCGCGCGGCGCCTTTGCGTATGAGTCCGTAACCCGAGCTGATCCGGGTGCGCCCCGTAGACGCGGGCAAGCATGACGGCGTACTCCGGGCCCGGCCGGTCCGGGCCATGCTCGAAGCGGCACAGCATCGCCTCCGACAGGCCAGGTGGCTGCAGTCCATCGGCCATGTAGAGGTCGGCGACCTGGGCGACGGTCTGGGCGCGGGACCAGCCCAAGGCCAGCCGCCACGCTTCCAGGGGCAAGACCTCTGGAAATGCCCCACGTAGCGCGGCGACGATCCGCTCCAAGGGGAAGCCTGCCCGCTGGCCGCGCATGCGGATGGCGATCGCCTCACGTTGGATCTGTGCGCGCCTGGACCTGGTGATCTGCCCCATAGGGCTGCCTCCGCGGGTCACAAACACCGACAGATGAACCGTAACCGACTCACCACTTACCGTGAAGACATGTGTGTGTCATTGAGCCCACACCCTCAATGACCGACGGCCGGCCGCAATGACCGCGCGCTCCGCAGCAGCCACTGTGGAAGTGCAAGCCAACCGGCACCACCGACTGGGAAGGCACACCATGACCGTCATCCTCGACCGT
>NZ_JBFAOJ010000238.1:0-2136 GCF_040675205.1 Streptosporangium sp. NPDC049644
TGACGCCGGAGCGGCTGGACACCGTGCTGCGGCCGAAGGCCGATGCGGCCTGGCACCTGCACGAGCTCACCGCGGACCGTGATCTGGCCGAGTTCGTCATGTTCTCCTCGGTGGCGGGCACGATCGGTGCCCCGGGGCAGGGCAATTACGCGGCGGCCAACTCGTTCCTCGACGCGCTGGCACGGCACCGCCGGGCCGCCGGTTTGTCCGGTCTGTCGCTCGCCTGGGGCGCGTGGGCTCAGGACAGCGGGATGACCGGCACCCTGAGCGCCGCCGACATCGAGCGGATGGCCCGGGCCGGCATGCCGCCGCTCGCTCCGGAGCAGGGTCTCGCCCTGTTCGAGGCGGCGGTCCGTTCCGGTGAGCGGGTCGTGGCCCCGGTCCGTCTGGATCTGTCGGTGCTGCGCGCGCAGCCCGAGATTCCGCCACTGCTCCGCAAACTGGTGCGAGGCAGGCGCCGTTCCGCCGCCGGGAGATCGGCGGCGGCCAGCACGCTGCTGCGGCGGCTGGCTCCGCTCGCCGAGGCCGAGCGTGCCGAGGTCCTGCTGGACGTGGTGCGTACGGAGGTGGCCATCGTCCTCGGGCACGTCTCGGCGGACACGGTGGAGGTGTGGCGGGAGTTCCGTGAGCTGGGCTTCGACTCGCTGACCTCAGTGGACCTGCGTAACCGGCTGAACGGCGCGACCGGGCTGCGGTTGCCGTCCACGCTGGTGTTCGACTACCCGACACCGGCGCTGCTGGCGGAGTACCTGCTGGCCGAACTGCTCGGCGAGCACGCCGACGCGGTCATCCCCACGTCCATCGTGCCGGTCGCGGATGACCCGATCGTCATCGTCGGCATGGCGTGCCGCTATCCGGGCGGGGTCGCCTCTCCGCAGGACCTGTGGCGGCTGGTCACCGAGGGCGCGGACGCGATCTCGCCCTTCCCGACCATGCGCGGCTGGGATCTGGGGTCGCTCTACAACCCGGATCGGGAGCACCGGGGCACCAGCTACGTGCGTGAGGGCGGCTTCCTGCATGAGGCGGGGGAGTTCGACCCGGCGTTCTTCGGCATCTCGCCCAACGAGGCGCTGGCGATGGATCCGCAGCAGCGGCTGCTGCTGGAGGCGTCCTGGGAGGCGATCGAGCGGTCCGGGATCGATCCGGTGTCGCTGCGCGGCAGCCGTACCGGCGTGTTCGCCGGGGTGATGTATCACGACTACGGCAGCAGTGTGGCGTTCCCGGCGGAAGTGATGGGCTTCGTCGGTACCGGCACCGCGGGCAGCGTCGCGACCGGCCGCCTGTCGTACACGCTGGGTCTGGAGGGCCCGGCGGTGACGGTGGATACGGCGTGCTCGTCGTCGCTGGTGGCGTTGCACCTCGCCGCCCAGGCGCTGCGCGGCGGCGACTGCTCGCTGGCGCTGGCCGGTGGCGTGACCGTGATGGCCAACCCCGGGCCGTTCATCGATTTCAGCGCCCAGGGCGGGCTGGCCGCCGACGGCCGGTGCAAGTCCTACTCCGACGCGGCCGACGGGGTGATCTGGTCCGAGGGCGTGGGCGTGCTGGTGCTGGAGCGGCTGTCGGACGCCCGCCGCAACGGCCACCAGGTGCTCGCGATCGTGCGCGGCTCCGCGGTCAACCAGGACGGAGCCTCGAACGGCCTGACGGCGCCGAATGGTCCGTCGCAGCAGCGGGTGATCCGCCAGGCGCTGGCCGGGGCGGGGCTTTCGGTGTCGGAGGTGGACGCGGTCGAAGGGCACGGCACCGGAACCACACTGGGCGACCCGATCGAGGCCCAGGCCCTGCTCGCCACGTATGGTCAGGATCGGGACGAGGACCGTCCACTGCTGCTGGGGTCGGTCAAGTCGAACATCGGTCACGCGCAGGCGGCCGCCGGTGTGGCGGGCGTGATCAAGATGGTCATGGCGATGCGGCACGGAGTGCTGCCCAAGACGCTGCACGTGGACGCGCCGTCGTCGCATGTGGACTGGAGCGAGGGCGCGGTCGAGCTGCTGGCCGAGCCGGTGGAGTGGCCCGAGGCCGATCGTCCGCGCCGGGCGGCTGTGTCGTCGTTCGGGATCAGTGGCACCAACGCGCACGTGATCATCGAGCAGGGGCCGCAGGCCGAGCCGCAGGTGGAGGACCGAGAGCCGACGA
>NZ_JBFAOJ010000239.1:0-2116 GCF_040675205.1 Streptosporangium sp. NPDC049644
GGTCGTGCCTGCCGGGCGGGTCAGGAGGCCGGTACCGGCCGCGGTCTTGAGCCCGAGAACGCCCCCATGCCGTACAGCAGCGGGTTTCCAGGGCCGGCCTGTACGTTCACCACCCGGCCGAAGAGCACCGCGTGGTCGCCCACGACCAGCGTCTCGGCCACCTGGCACTCGGCCACCGCGAAGGCGTCCTCGACCAGCCAGGGCAGCCCGGTGAGCGCCGTCCGCCGCCAGGAGACCTGGTCGAAGCGGTCGGGTTTCGGCGAGGCGAAGAGTTCCGCGGTGCTCTGGGCGCCGTCGTCGAGCAGGTTCACCGTGAACTGTCCCCGGCTGCTGACCGCGGCCAGTGTCCCGCTGCGGATGTCCAGGCAGACCAGCAGCGTCGGCGGGTCGAGTGTCACGCTGGTGAGCGAGTTGCAGGTCAGCCCGTGTGGCCGCTCGTCGCCGTCGATGGACGTGATGATCGTGACACCGGTGAAGTAGGAGCTCATGAAGCCGCGGAAGGCCTCCGGCGTCACGAGGTGATGCCGGTCAGCCATTGATACCGGCCAGGTACTCGTAACAGCTGGGCAGCGCGGCGACCATCTCCTCGGCCTCTGCCCTGATCCGGGCGAACTCGGCCAGGGCGTTGCTCGGGTCGAGGTGTTTCAAGGCCGGCGGCGCCGTGCGGGGCAGGTGGCCCAGACCGAGGTTCATCGCGTTCCAGGAGTAGCTCTCGAATCCGTGGAAGTAGGGGTAGATGGTCTCCTCGTCCAGCAGGCGTGAGCGGGCGAGATCGAGTTTCTCGCGCAGCCCGGCCGGCATCGCGCGGGTCTTGGCCTCCTTCCAGTACGGGGTGTCGTCGCGCTGCGCGGACTTGTAGTGCAGGACCAGGAACTCCTTCACCCCGTCCACGGCGTTCGCGACCCGGGTGTTGTAGGCCGCGATCTGGTCGCTGTCCCATCGCTCGTCGGGGAAGTGCTTGACGAGCTGCTCGATGCCGTGCTGGATGAAGAAGATGCCGGTGGACTCCAGTGGCTCGACGAACGCGCTGGACAGGCCGATCGCCACGCAGTTCTTGACCCATGAGTCCCGGTTGCGGCCGATGCGCATCCGGATGTGGTTGGCCGGGAGGTCTTCTTGGCCGGGCGCGGCGGCCTGGCGTAGTTCCCGTTCGGCCTCTTCTGGGCTGATGAACTGGTCGGAGTAGACGTAACCGGTGCCGTTGCGGCGAAACAGCGGGATGGTCCACATCCAGCCCGCGCTCATCGCGGTCGCCGTGGTGTAGGGGCTCATGTCGGTGGCCTGTTCACGCGGTACCCGGAGCGCGACCGCGCGGTTGTTGGGCAGTACGTCCTCGAAGGACTGGAACTCGGTGCCGAGTGTCTGGTTGATCAGCATGCCGCGGAAGCCGGTGCAGTCGATGAAGAGGTCGCCGGCGATCTGACCGTGGGCTGCGGTGTGTACGTGGCTGATCCAGCCGCGCTCGTCTTGGGCGACGTGTTGCACGTTGTCCAGGATGTGGCGGACGCCGCGTTTGACGGAGAAGTCGGCCAGGTATCTGGCGACCTCGTCGGCGTCGAAGTGGTAGGCGTAGGGGAACTGGGCGCGTTGCTCGGCCAGGGTGGAGCGGCCCAGTGGGTTGTCCAGTTCGGAGGCAAAAAGCGAACCGTCGCGCATTCGTGGTGAGCGTTTGGCCTCGCAGAGTGCCGAGGTGATGAAGCAGGAGCGGTCGAACGGCTTGCTGCGGTCGCCCAGTTCGAGCCACCAGTCGGCGATGGAGAATCCGTCCACCACGCGTAGCCGCTCGAACGGGTGGTAGAAGTACTCGCCCGTTCCGCTCCAGTTCTCGAAGCGGATGCCGAGTTTGTAGCCTCCGGCGCATTTCGGTAGCCAGTCGGCCTCGTCAAGTCCGAGGTAGTCGAAGAAGTGCCGTACCGTGCTGAAGGTGGCCTCGCCGACACCGATCCGTTTCACCTGGGGTGATTCCACCAGGGTCACGTCGATCCGGTCGCCGAACGCCGCCATCAGGTAGCTGGCCGTCATCCATCCGGCCGTACCACCGCCCACGATAACCACGGATCGGATCATTAGAGCTCCTCAACATTCGTTGGAAAGGCCGGATCTCGGCCCGGTCAGG
>NZ_JBFAOJ010000240.1:0-2074 GCF_040675205.1 Streptosporangium sp. NPDC049644
CTCGACCCGGCCGAGGATCTGGCGCGGTGGTGTGAGGCGATCGAGGCCCTCAGATGAGAGGCGAGATCGTCGTCTTCCTCCACCGAACGGCTGGCCCTCGGGATGCTCACGGCAACAAGACCTGGACGTGGACCGAAACTCCAGTGCCGGGCTGCGTCGTGTGGCCTACCGGTAGCACCGAGAAGGTCCAAGGCCAAGACCAGACCAGTGAAGCTCTGACCCTGCTGGCCCCGTATGGGACGGACGTCACCGCGTACGAGCGGGCTCGTGTCCGCGGGCTCGTGTACGAGGTCAACGGCATCCCATCGGTGTGGGCCAGCCCATTCACGCAGACCCGCGCTGGCGTCGAAGTTCGGCTGACCCGCGTTACTGGCTGAGGAGGTGGCTCATGGCTCCTCGCGCGAAATTCCGCGGCGACTACAAAGGCATCGGGAAGATGCTCCGATCCCAGCAGATGCAGCGGGAGATGGAAGCCCGAGCAGAGCGCGTCAAGAGCAAAGCCGAAGGGCTCGCGCCGCGCGACAGCGGCCAGTACGCGGCCTCGTTCAAGGTCGAGACCGGGGTCAGAGCAGGCAGGAAGCCTCGTGCGGTGTCCAAGGTCATCAACGATGCGCCGAATGCTCCGTACGTGGAGTGGGGGACGTCTAAGACGCCACGCCATCGGACGATGGGCAGAGCAGCAGGCGGCGCCGAATGATCGACATCGAAGCGGTCCTCGTCGCGTGGCTGGAAGAGAACGTCGAAGGCGCCAGCGCCTCTACTGAGACCCCTTCTGATCTGGACGACAACCTGCCGTGGTTGCTGGTGCATCGCATCAGCGGCCCGTACGACGGCTACCGGGTCGATAGGCCATCCGTGGACATCGCCACGTTCCACACAGACGGCCCCGCCGCGCTGAACCTGGCCCGTCAGGTGCAGGCCCTCCTGCATAACGAACTCGCTGGCAGCACCTACCAGCAGGCCGTGATCAACAAGGTGAAAACCAACACCGGTCCTCATCGCGTGCCGTACGACAACCCGAACATGCGGCGGGCTGAGGCGAGCTACGAGTTCGCCATCCACCCCGCCTGACCTCTTTCTTCACCCGCCCCCAAGCCGTCTGGCTGGGGGCTTTCGCATGCCCAGACCAGAGAGATCTAAGGGAGCTCACCATGGTCAACATCATCCGAGACGCGTCTCTCGCGGTCGTCGGCATCAACGGCGGAGCGTGGGTAGGCCCGCTGGGCACCGCTCAGCCTGTCGACCCGGCTGCAGCCCCGACTGGGGCGTGGCTGGCGATCGGCGCCATCTCCGAGGACGGTCTCACCAACGGAGTGGACGAGGATTCCGAGCAGTTCACCCCGTGGGGTCTCGGAAGTCCGTTCCGTACGGTCGTCACTTCCTCGATCCGGACGTTCAGCTTCACCGCTTGGGAGACGAACCGCCCGATCGTCAAGAGCCTTCAGTACCGGGTGGACGTCGCTGAACTCGTGCCCACGCTGGGGGTGACCACGTTCGCCGAGAGCGCGAACCAGGCGCCTGACCGCCGGTCTTGGCTGTTCGACGTTTACGACGGAGCCACCTGGGAGCGGTTCTACGTCCCCGAGGGGGAGATCACCGAGCGCAGCGATGTCACCTACCAGAACGGCGAGATGGTCGGCTACGAGTGGACCATCTCCACCTACCCGGACGCTGCCAACAACCTCGTCTACCACTCGTATTTTGCGCCCGAGGTTGAGGAGCACATGTCCTGATGACAGCACTGAAGAAGGTCATCACCCAGGATGGCGAACCTGTCGTCCACTTCGATCTGGATGCCATCGAAGCCGAAGCGGTCGAAGAGCCGTTCGTTTTCCGTCTGGGTGGCGAGGTCTTCCAGATGGCCGCGCCGGAGGATGCCGACTGGCAGGTCACTGACCAGATGTCAGAAACTAACGCTGGCCTGCGTAGCTTCGTGCGTGACCTTTTGGGCGATGAGGATTATGAGCGGTTCGCTAAGCACCGCTTGTCGAACAAGCAGATCACCGCGCTTCTCGACGCGTGCAACAAGCATTACGGCACCTCTCCGGGGAAATCGGCAGCCTCCGGTCGCTCC
>NZ_JBFAOJ010000241.1:0-2064 GCF_040675205.1 Streptosporangium sp. NPDC049644
CGCGAGGGCGTGGTGCCGCGCACGCTGCATGTGGACGAGCCGTCCTCGCACGTGGACTGGAGCGAGGGCGCGGTGGAGTTGGTGACCGAGGCGCGGTCGTGGCCTCGGGTGGAGCGGTCACGCCGGGCCGCGGTGTCGTCGTTCGGGATCAGCGGTACCAACGCGCATGTGATCTTGGAGCAGTCTCCGGTGTCGGTGGAGGCCGGGGTCGGCGAGGTTGATCGTGGGGCCGGCGGCGGGGTTGTTCCGTGGGTGGTGTCGGCGCGGTCGGAGGTGGCGTTGCGGGCACAGGCGGCTCGGTTGTTGTCGCATGTGGAGGGGGCTCCTGGTCTGGGGTTGGCCGAGGTGGGGGTGTCGCTGGCGACGGCCCGGTCGGCGTTCGAGCATCGGGCGGTGGTGGTGGGTGCTGAGCGTGCGGAGTTGGTGCGGGGTCTGGCCGCGGTGGCGCAGGGGGTGCCGGGTCCGGGTGTGGTGACCGGTTCGGTGCGGGGCGGGTCCAAGCCGGCGTTCTTGTTCACCGGTCAGGGGAGTCAGCGGGCGGGGATGGGCCGGGAGCTGTATGCGCGGTTCCCGGTGTTCGCGGCGGCGTTGGACGAGGTGGTCGCGGAGCTGGATCCGTTGCTGGGCGGGTCGTTGCGGGAGGTGTTGTTCGCCGAGCCGCGTACGGCGGAGGCGGAGCTGTTGAATCGGACGGGGTGGGCGCAGCCGGCGTTGTTCGCGCTTGAGGTGGCGTTGTTCCGGTTGGTGTCCTCGTGGGGTGTCGAGCCAGGTGTGCTGGCGGGGCATTCGGTCGGGGAGATCTCTGCGGCGCATGTGGCGGGGGTGTTGTCGCTTTCGGATGCGTGTGTGTTGGTGGCGGGCCGGGCGCGGTTGATGCAGGCGTTGCCTGCGGGTGGGGCGATGGTGTCGGTGCGGGCGTCGGAGGAGGCGGTCGCCGGGCTGCTGGCCGGGCGTGAGGGTGAGGTGTCGGTCGCGGCGGTGAACGGTCCGTCCTCGGTGGTGCTTTCCGGGGTGGAGGGGCCGGTTCTTGAGGTCGCCGCCGTTCTCGAAGGGCGGGGGGTGCGGACGAAGCGGTTGCGGGTGTCGCACGCGTTCCATTCGCCGTTGATGGAGCCGATGCTGGAGGACTTCCGGGCCCTGGCCCGCACCCTGACCTACGACCCGCCGCGGATCCCGGTGGTGTCGACCCTGACCGGGGAACCCGCCACCGCCGAGCAGCTGTGCTCGCCGGACTACTGGGTGGACCAGGTGCGCGGCGCGGTCCGCTTCGCCGACGGCGTGCGCACGCTGCACGCCCAGGGCGTGCGGGCCTATCTGGAACTGGGCCCCGACGGGGTGCTCACCGCCATGGCAGACGACATCCTCACCGCGCTCACCGACCCGAACACGGACAGCGGTGGGGTAACGCGGGTGACCGCGCCTGTGGGTTCGGCGCGCGACGCCGAGGCGGATCCGGCGGCGGACCTGGACGTGGTGCTGGTAGCGGCCCTGCGCGGAGGCCAGGACGAGCAGAAAACGATCATGGCGGCGCTGGCCGCCCTGTACGTACGTAAGGTGCCGGTGAGCTGGCCGGCCATGTTCCCCGGTGTTCGCCGGGTGGAACTGCCCACCTACGCCTTCCAGCGTGAGCGGTTCTGGCCCGATGGCGCGGGCTCCCAGGTGGGGGACGTGACGGCGGCGGGACTCGCGGCCGCGAGCCATCCGCTGCTGGGAGCCGCCGTGGAGGTGGCCGGTTCGGACGGGGTGTTGCTGACCGGCCGTATCTCGCTGGGGTCGCATCCGTGGCTGGCCGATCACGTCGTGGGCGGGATGGTGGTCTTCCCGGCCACCGGGTTCCTGGAGTTGGTGGTACGGGCGGGTGATGAGGTCGGTTGTGATCTGGTCGAGGAGCTGACCCTGACCGCGCCGCTGGTGCTCGGCGAGCGGGACGCGGTGGCGGTGCAGGTGTGGGTGAGCACACCGGATGAGTCGGGTCGGCGTGAGGTGAGCGTTCACGCCCGGCCGGCCGGGGCTGGTGATCAGGAGGTGTGGGTGCGGCACGCGGTCGGTGTGCTGGTGGCCGGT
>NZ_JBFAOJ010000242.1:0-2051 GCF_040675205.1 Streptosporangium sp. NPDC049644
GGGGTGGGACGACCTGCCGGAGATCGACTCGGGCAACGCCCCGCGGTCGGCCCGGCACGGCTCCTGGTCAGGGCGGGACTACGCGCAAGAGCGCACCGTGTCCGCGACGATCGCGATCGACGGGCCTCGCGACTCCACCGCGTGGGTGCTGGCCATGCGTAACCTCCGCCGCGCCCTCGGCGTCTCAGAGGACGGCTCCGAGCAGACGCTGACGATCCGCACCCTCGGTGAGACCCTGCTCGCCCGCGCGAAAGCACAAGCCAGGGTCATGCCCGCAGGGCTGTATGGGCAGCGCTGGACCGTGGTGTCCGTGCGCTGGGTGTGCCCGGATCCCAGACGGTATGACCTGCAGCAGCAGTCCGTCACCGTGGACGCCGGCGGCACAGACGACTGCATCAACGACGGGGATGTGTCCACCAGTCCGCGGATCAAAGTGTTCGGCCCTGTCGCTAACCCGGTCATTACCAACACCACTCTTGGCCGGATTCTGCGGTTCGTCGTCAACGTCGAAGACGGCCAACTCCTCGACATCGACACCAATGCAGGCACCGTCACGATCGACGGCGAAGACGCCATGGACACGCTGTCGTCCCTGTCGGTGCCTGTCGAGGAGTGGGTCCTCGGAGCCGGCACGAACACGATCTCCTACAGCGTCTCCTCCGAGGGTTCCTCCGGCATTGAACTGCAGTTCCGTAGTTCCTACCTTTAGTCCCAGCCGTGTCGACCCGCCCGAAAGGGGGCCGACATGGCGCCCGAGATCCGCTCAGTGTCCGAGCGTGCCTGGGATGGGCCCTCAACGCTCATCAGCCGGCCTCTCCTCGCCGTCAACGGCGACCTGCTGCTGCTGATCCACTCCGCGGACAACGGCTCTCAAAGCGACATGCAGGTCTCCGGCGGGTGGACGCTCGTCGAGACCGCCGGCGGATCATCAGGCAACTGGGCCGGCACGAAGGTCTGGAAGCGGGTCGCGGCCGGCGAGCCGGAGACGTACACGATCAGCCAGGGCGGGGCGGCTGACGGTGTCGCTGTCATGCTGGCCATCAGCGGCGCCGGCACCGGCGTGACCGTTAAGACGATCAGCCGTTCTTCGCAGACGATTTTCATTCCGACGCCGGCGGCGACGCCACCCGCGATCGGCTGCCTTGATCTACGGTGGGCCGCCGGTGTCCGGTTCGCCTCGACGAACATCACCTGGTTCACCCCACCCGGGTACGACGAGGTCGCCGAGCTGCAGTCTCGCACTCACGCGACCGGTGTGCTCGTTGAGCGGGCACTGACCAGTAACGCGCCGGTCGGCGAAGCAGAGTTTCTGTCCTCGCTCGGGTTGAACGTCTGGAACGGTCTCACCATTTTGGTGCCGCCGTCAGGGCCTGGCGGTCCTGGCGGTGAGCCGCCTCCGCCGACGTCGCCGCCTCCGACGATCCCCGCGATCCCGTCAAGTGAGCAGGTCGTCCATTACACGTACGAGTTCGCTGACCTGCTCACAGACCGGCTGATCTGCAAGGACCTCGACCTGTATGACGTGTCTTATGACCGGCGGATCATCGAGGCGGGCACGTTCTCCGCATCCTTGAAGGTCACCGATGAGGTGACGGCGGCGAAGGTCGCCCGCATCGTCCCCAGGCACCCCGACGACCTCTCTACGGGGCCAGGACGGACCATCGTCCACATCTACCGCAACGGCGTCATATGGGGCTCCTACGTCATCTGGCGGGCCTCGGTGTCCCGGTCGGGGCGCTCACCCATCGAGGTGCGTATCGAAGGCGCATCGCTGGAGTCGTACCTGTCCCAGGTGAAGATCCGCACAGACCTCGGCCCGTACGAGGGCATCGACCAGATCGACATAGCTCGCACCCTGCTCAACTCCATGCAGTCGACGCCGCGCTACAACATCGGCCTAGTCCTGCAAGATGGCACGTCCAGTGTCACCGCTACCGCCGGCTACCTGGCGTCAGAGGCGAGCACGTACGGGGAGCGCCTCGCGCAGCTCGCGACGAATGAGCATGGCTTCGAGTGGTGCATCCAGGTCGTCGACAACGGCGACGGCACCC
>NZ_JBFAOJ010000243.1:0-2046 GCF_040675205.1 Streptosporangium sp. NPDC049644
CACCGCCTCTTCCGCCAGTGCCACGCGAGCCAGGCGGGCGACCCGCACCTCACCACCGCGCACCGCCACCTGCGGCTCGCCCGACGCCAGCACCGAACCCAGCACACCGCACAGGGCCTGCAGCGACGACTCCTGATCGTCCAGATCGACCAGGACGAACCGGCCCGGGTTCTCCGACTGCGCGCTGCGCACCAGACCCCGCACCGCCGCGGCCGCCAGATCGGTGACCACCTCATCGTCACCCGCCGCGACCGCGCCCCGGGTTACGACCACCAGACGGGAATCGGCGAACCGGTCATCGGCCAACCACTCCTGCGCCACCGCCAGCACCCGGGCGGTCAGCTCATGGGCCGACTCCGCCACCCCGTCCACCGGATCGGAGACGACCTCGGCCAGCACCGCACCCGGAACCGGACCCGTCTCGGCCAAAGACGCCACATCCGCGTGCACCTGAGCCGACCCACCGGCCGCCTCCCAAGCGGCGGCGACACCCAGCCGGTCAGGACCGAGCACCGCCACCGGCGACACCTCGGCCGCCGCGAGCTCCGCCAGCGGCGTCCACTCCACCCCGAACAGCGGATCCCTTCCCACGCCACGACCACCGGAGGCGACCGCGAACTGATCGGCCGACACCCGCCGCAACACCAGCGACCGCGCCGAGAACACCATCGCCCCGACGGCGTCCACCGCGCTCACCGAGACCGAATCATCACCCGTCCTGACCAGCCGCACCCGCAATACCGAGGCGCTACCCGCGTGCAGGCACACCCCGCCCCACGAGAACGGCAGCACCAGATCGTCGGAGTCGCTCAGCCCAGCGAAGGCCACCGCGTGCAGCGCCGCGTCCAGCAGCGCCGGATGCATCCCGAACGAACCCGCGCTCGACTCCACCTCCTCGGGCAGCACGGCCTCCGCGAACACCGCACCATCGGCACCCCGCCACGCCGCCCGCAACCCCTGGAACACCGGCCCATAACTCAGCCCGCCATCGGCCAGCCGCTCGTACAACCCGTCCAACTCGATCACGGAGGCGCCCTGCGGCGGCCACACCGCCGCATCGAACGGCGCCACAGCCGGACCGCCGGACACCAGCACACCGGTCGCGTACTCGACCCACGTCTCTTCGTCGGCGGCCTCGACCGGCCGGGCGTAGATGCTCACAGCACGACGGCCGGACTCTCCCGCCGCCACCCACACCTGCACCGCGACCGCGTCGTCCTCGCCCAGCACCAGCGGCGCGGTCAGGGTCAGCTCCTCGACCGCGTCGAACCCGACCTGGTCGGCCGCCCGTACGGCCAGCTCCACGAATGCCGAGCCCGGCACCACCACCGAACCCATCACCGCGTAGTCGGCCAGCCACGGATGCGACCGCAGCGACAACCGCCCGGTCAGCAACACCCCATCGGAACCGGCGAGCCCCACCGCGGCCCCCAGGAGCGGGTGTCCGGCCGAGATCAGGCCCGCGGCCACCACGTTCCCCACCCTGGAGCCGGCACCATCAGGCCACAACCGCTGACGCTGGAAGGCATACGTCGGCAACTCCACGCGGCGGCCACTCGGAATCACCGCCGGCCAATCCACCACCACGCCGTGCACGTGCAGCTCCGCCAGCGCCGACATGATGGCCGGCTCCTCGTCGCGACCCCTGCGAAGCACCGGCACGAGTACCGCGTCCGACCCCGTCAACAGGTCCTCGGCGGGCTGATCCGGGTCGGCGGCCAGGGTGTCCTGGGCCATCGCGGTCAGCACGCCATCGGGGCCCAACTCCAGATAGGCCCGCACGCCCCGCGCGTGCAGCACACGGACACCGTCCGCGAAGCGAACCGCGCCACGCACCTGATCCACCCAATAATCCGGCGAACACAACTGCTCGGCCGTGGCCTGCTCACCAGTCAGGGTGGACACGATCGCGATGCGCGGCTGATCGTAGGTGAGCGTGCCCGCCAGAGCGCGGAAGTCCTCCAGCATCGGATCCATCAACGGCGAATGGAACGCGTGCGACACCCGCAACCGCTTGGTGCGCACCCCGCGCTCCTCCAGCACGGC
>NZ_JBFAOJ010000244.1:0-2015 GCF_040675205.1 Streptosporangium sp. NPDC049644
GGACGAGAGCTTGCCGAGGGCATCCACCGTCGACGCGAGCGCACGGGCTTCGGTGTCTCGCCACACGACCTGAGCGGACAAGTCTTCCCATCCGCGTTTGTCGCCAGCGGCGCGTGACGCCAGCCGGAGAGTCTGCTCGTGGCTCTCCCCGAAGCTGCTCTTTCGCTCCGCGATCTTCCGCTGCAGTCCGCTCTCGGCTGCGGCGAGCGCCTCCGCCGAGAGGTTGCTCATCTGCCCGAGCAGGTGGTGAGGGGGTGTCTGAGAGACGGTCGCGATGTGCCGGATCGTCTCCTCGGCGCTCTTCAGATAGCCCGACAGGTCCGTTTGCGAGAACTCGCCGAACTTCGTGTCGCCGTCCTCAGCCACCCACAGCCGAGACACCGAGGCGTTGAACGGCTCCATCGGGTTGCCCTGCGCATCAAGCGGCGGCGCCATACCCGTGACCCAGCGCTGCCTGAAAGCGGCATACTGCTGAGCCATCAACAGGTTGAACGTGGTGCTGTTGAGCTGGTCTTGCATCTCGAAAAGCGGTTCGACCTCACCGCGGATGCAATCCTCGCCGTCGAGGTCATCGCCGTTGGTGTACCGCACGACCGGGCAAACCTTAAGGCCGTGCTCCTCGCTCTTCTTCAGACGAAGCTGCCCACCCGGCTTGATGTCCTCCTCAAGCTCATACCGATGGGTGTCGTCATACAGCCGAACAATCCGCACCTTGCCATCGAGATCGTTACGGACAACTTCGTCGATGGCGTACTTCGGCCACTCATCATCGACCGGATCCAGATAAAACGCCGTCATTCGCCGCGGAGACCTCGTCGCAATGACCGGGCCGGGCTTGCCTGGCGTCACAACCGCGTAGCTGATGCCGTACTTCAGCGTGCCCCTGTGAAGGCCGTGCTGACGGGCGTCCATGCGATTGGCCTGCCACCACTCCCACGCCTTCGCGTTCTCGTCCCCGCCGGCGGGCCGGTACCCGTCCACGTACAGCGCCTGCGCGACCACCGTGACGACCAGCGGCAGGATGTTGACCTTGGCCCGCTTGATCAGCCACTTGTACTCCTGGCGGGCACCCCGTGGCACATACACGCTGGACGCCTCGCCCCGCATGTACGCCGAGATCTTCCGCAGCCGCGGCTGTTCCTGCTCGCGCATCTTCAGTAGCCGCCGCGAACGGTCGACGACATCCGACTCAGAGAGGGCCACAAGCACCCCCTCGAATTGGTTATCAGAATCCGTACACGCGACCTGAGGTCTTCTTCTTGCGGTTCTTGTACTTCGGAGAAGCAAGCACCAGCCGGCGAACCATGCGGGCGCCGATCACACACACAGCAGCGTCGATCTTCTTCGGCGAGTCCGGGGACTCCTTGCCGATCGATACGCCCCACCGATTTGGCCGGCGGCGAGCGTTACCGACATGGCGGGCCACTCGGGCATCGCCGTCGTGCCTGAATGCCCGCTCGTTGATTTCGGTTTCGGTGAGCTCGCAGGCGAGCGTGAAGTCGTAAGTGCGGGCCCGCATATCCCAAGCGATGGCCTGCGGATCCTTGCCCTCCGGTACCGCGTGGACGAGCAGCTTGTCGGCGTACCTGCCTGGCCAGGTGACCTTGGTGAAGCCTTCCCATTCCTTGACGTCGGCGAAGAAAGCCAGCACATCCCAGCGGTCGAACATTCGCTCCACCGCGGCGTCGACCTCGGTCACGGGCACCACCGATTCGGTGTCGTGGGAGGTGTCGGGCTCCCACACGCCGAGAGTGAAGGTGTAGCCGTCGGAAATGCGGCAGCCGACCAACGCAGTGGCGTCACGGGACTTGGAGCCGTCGAAGAACGCAACAATCTCTTCGCCGTCGGCCACCAGCTCGCCCGGATCGGCGATCGCCGACCAAGCCTGCGGGGTCATCCAGGCGTCCTGCGCGGCTGTCGGCCAGTTCATGTACTTGCGCTTGGAGTCATCCGGCCGGGCCCTGGGGTCCCAAATGCGCTCCATGATGGGGCGGACCTTCTGCCAAAAGCAGTCT
>NZ_JBFAOJ010000245.1:0-2000 GCF_040675205.1 Streptosporangium sp. NPDC049644
TCCAGCTCCGCGATCACCGCGTCCAGCGCCTCGGCGAACACCGGGAACCGGGCGTACAACTCCCGGCCCATCCCCACCCGCTGGCTCCCCTGACCGGTGAACAACACCGCAAGCCTCGGCTCCGGCGCGGCCACCCCCGGCACCACCCCGGCATGGGGACGGTCCTGTGCGAGCGCGTCCAGACCGGCCAGCACGCCTTCGCGGTCGCTCGCCAGCACCACCGCACGGTGCTCGAACGACGAACGCGTCGTCGCCAGCGAGAACGCCAGATCGGCCAAGGCCGGCTCATCGTGGCTCTCCAGGTACGAGGCCAGTTGCCCGGCCTGCGCGCGCAACGCCTGATCGGTCCGGCCCGAGACCAGCAGCGGCACCGGCGACCCGCCGTCCAGCACGGGCGCCGGGGGCTCGGCCGCCACATCCGCGGCTTCGGCGCCCTGCTCGACCGGAATCTGTTCGATGATCACGTGGGCGTTGGTGCCGCTGATCCCGAACGAGGACACCCCCGCCCGCCACGGCCGCTCCACCCCAGGCCACGCCCTAGCCTCGGTCAGCAGCTCCACCGCACCCGCCGACCAGTCCACATGCGACGACGGCGCATCCACATACAGCGTCCGGGGCAGCACCCCGTGCCGCATCGCCATGACCATCTTGATCACACCCGCGACACCCGCGGCGGCCTGGGTGTGACCGATGTTCGACTTGATCGACCCCAGCAGCAGCGGCCGATCCTCCGGCCGGCCCTGACCATAGGTCGCCAGCAGCGCCTGCGCCTCGATCGGGTCACCCAGCGTCGTACCGGTCCCGTGCGCCTCGACCGCGTCCACCTCAGACGGCGAAAGCCCCGAAGCGGCCAGCGCCTGACGGATCACCCGCTGCTGCGACGGACCGTTCGGCGCCGTCAGACCATTCGAGGCGCCATCCTGGTTGACCGCCGACCCGCGCACGACCGCGAGCACCTGATGACCGTTGCGGCGGGCGTCCGACAGCCGCTCCAGCACCACCACGCCGATGCCCTCGCCCCAGCTCGTGCCATCCGCCGCATCCGCGAACGCCTTGCACCGGCCGTCAGCGGCCAGCCCGCCCTGAGCACTGAAGTCGATGAACGCCCCCGGCGACGCCATCACCGTCACACCACCGGCCAGCGCCAAAGAGCACTCACCCGAGCGCAGCGCCTGCGCCGCCAGATGGATCGTCACCAGCGAGGACGAACACGCCGTGTCCACCGTCATCGCCGGCCCCTCCAGGCCCAGCGCATACGAGATCCGGCCCGACAGCACACTGCCCGCGTTACCGGTCCCGAAGAAGCTCATCACATCCGGCGGGAACTCCACACTGGAGGCATAATCGTGATAGCTGACCCCGGCAAACACCCCGGTACGACTGCCACGCATGGAAAGCGGGTCGATCCCGGCCCGCTCGACCGCCTCCCACGACACCTCCAACAGCAGCCGCTGCTGCGGATCCATCGCCAAAGCCTCACGCGGCGAGATCCCGAAGAAGCCCGGATCGAACTCATCCGCCTCGTGCAGGAAGCCACCCTCACGCACATAGCTGGTGCCCCGGCTCTCCCGATCCGAGCTGAACAGAGCACCCAGATCCCAGCCACGGTTCGTGGGAAACTCACTGATCCCGTCTCCGCCTTCGGCCACCAGCCGCCACAGATCATCGGCGGACCTGACCCCGCCCGGGTAGCGGCACGCCATCGCCACGATCGCGATCGGATCATCCGCGACCGAGGCGAGAACGGCCGGACTGATCACGTCGGCGTGCTTGCCGAGCAGTTCGCCCAGCACGAACTCCCCGAGCACGACCGGTGTCGGGTAGTCGAACACCATGGTCGCGGGCAGCCGCAAGCCCGTCACCGCGCTCAGCTTGTTACGCAGTTCCACCGCGGTGAGCGAGTCCAAGCCCAGCTCGCGGAACTCCCGCCGCACCTCCACCAGCTCCGGCGACGCGTGCCCCAAGACCAGCGCGGCCTGCGCACGTACCAACTCCACCAC
>NZ_JBFAOJ010000246.1:0-1982 GCF_040675205.1 Streptosporangium sp. NPDC049644
GGCAGCGGAGATGCGGAGCTTCAGCCCCTTGTCGGATTGGTAGGCGGTCAGGAACGCCACCTCGTCGACCACGACCAGGACGAACGGGTCATCGAGGGTGGGGGTGTGGGAGCGCTGGAGTCCGGCGTAGCGGTCGGCCCGCTCCTGCATGATCTGCACGGCGGATTCGAGGAGATCGGCGCAGTCGGCCGGGCTGGCGGCGTAGCGGTCCCCGAACAGGTCGCGTCCGTAGGACAGTTCCATCCGTTTGGGATCCAGCGCCCACACCTGGGCCAGGCCCGCGCGGGTGGCGGGGAGCAGGCCGCGGATCGTCGACCAGATGACCGAGCCCTTGCCCGCCCCGGTGGCCCCGGCGACCAGGACATGAGTGCCGTGAACCTTCAGCAGCCAGGGCTTGCCGTCCTCGCACATGCCGACCTCCACCGGCCCCACCGACACCTCAGCCGGAACCGGCACGGCCGCAAGCGGAGTGGCGAGGGGATCGCGCCGGGGGAAGACGAGCAGTAGCCGGCCCGAGCGCGCGATGGAGACCCGGCAGGATTGAGCGCCGAACCCGTGGGCGAGATGGTCGGTGCGATCGGCCCAATCCTTGACCGACTGCCCGGTGAGCATCCGCACCGTGACCAGGTCGGCCCACGAGGTACAGGTGACTCGGACGATGCGGGGCAGGTAGTCCCGGCCGCGTAAATGACGGCCGAGCCCAGAGATGATCATTACCGGTTGCCAGTGCCGCCGGTAGACCCACACCAGCCGCCACCAGGCCAGCAGCCGCCAGCCCACCAGACGCAGGAACGATGGACGAGCGAGCAGGCACCACGCGGTGAGGCCGAGCGGAACCAGGACGACGAAGCCGAGGCCCCAGCGCCAGCCGCAGAAGTAGGTGAGCACACCGGGGGTGAGGGCGACGGCCGAGGCGATCGGGTGACGCCACAGCAGCCGCAGGACACCGGCCAGCAACCGCCACGTGAAGATCACAATGGTGACGATCGCCGGGGTACGGACGACGGCCGGACTGAAGACGACGGCGGTATCGGGGGTGGTGGAGACGAGGTGCTGTGCCTCATCGCCGGGCAGTTTCTTGAACATTAGGCTGGGGGCCTTCCTTGAATTCGCGTGAGAGGGAGAACCGAGGGGCCGCCGGAAGTTGGCGCTTCTGGCGGCCCCGCTTACGTGTCAGGCCGCCTTGTCCTGCTTGGCCTGGTCGGGGTTGGTGGGCTGTTCGGTGTGCAGGCGCTCGCAGTCGGCGAGGTAGCGCGCGGCAGCGGCGAAGATCTCCCGGGCGAGGGTCACGTCCCGCTCGGTGACCGGCCCGCCGCCCGTGGTGGTGATGGTCATTTGTGCCTCAGTGCTGGACAGGGTCAGGAACGGTCGCTCGCCGTCGCCCCCGAACGCCTTGGCCGACATGTCCGAGGTGCAGAAGGAGACATCGAAGCGGGTGAGGCCCTCGTGGATCGACGCGGTGACGTAGGTGTAGGGCTTGTGCTCGCTCACGCGGCCACGTCCTTACCGGCCGTCTCCTTGGTCGAGACCGGAGCCGCAGCGGCCTGCCGAGAGGGAGCCGTCGCGGAGCGGGGAGGGCGCATCGCCGTTGCCCGGATCGACCAGGCCAGGCGACCGGTGTTCTGGCCGACGTAGGCGGTGGCGGTCATGCCGTCGAACTCGACCGGCACGAACGGCAGGCCCGGCAGCGCGGCCGGGACGACCGGCTGGACCGGGGACAGGATCTTGATCGAGACCGTCTTCTGGCCGGCCTTGACAGTGGGGTCGGCGTCCATGACCGCGACCTGCCACACCAGTTCGCCTGTGTTCTTGTCCTTGGCGTAGACGGTGCGGCCCTTGGACGAGGCGTCGAAGTCCTTGACCTGCTCGACCTCGCCGACGATGTAGCAGCCGTGCGGGAAGACCTGCGTGAAGCTGATCGGGATGGGGCCTTGGATGGCCATGTCGATGGTCCTTTCAATCGGGACGGCCCGACGTTCGGT
>NZ_JBFAOJ010000247.1:0-1968 GCF_040675205.1 Streptosporangium sp. NPDC049644
GGCACGCGGACAAGCCGTTCGACGGCCGCGTCGCAGCTGCCATGAACGCCGTCGCTGAAGCCCTGTGCGCGGAGATGTCCGGCGCGGTGTTCGCGTTCACCCAGTCCGACGAGTGCTCGATCCTGCTCACCGACTTCGACGCCCACAGCACGCAGCCGTGGTTCGGCGGAGTCGTGCAGAAGATCGCGAGCATCGCCGCGTCCACCGCCACCGTCGCATTCAACCGCGTCTACGGCATCGGCTACGACGACGCCCACGCCACGTTCGACGCCCGCGTCTTCACCATCCCTGACCCCGTCGAGGTCGCCAACTACTTTGTCTGGCGGCAACGCGACTGCGTCCGCAACAGCGTCACGATGGCAGCTCAGGCGAAGTTCTCCCACAAGCAACTCCACGGCGTCTCCACCGGGCGTATGCAGGAGATGCTGTGGGCTGAGCACGGCATCAACTGGAACGACTACCCCGCCGGCGTGAAGCGCGGCAGGGTGTGTGTCCGCCACACAGCGGAGGAGAACATCACGTACGTGGACAAGCGCACGCAGGAGGAGACAACCACGAGGGCTGTCCGGTCTCGGTGGGCGTCGGAGGCTGCGCCGCACTTCACCGCAGACCCGGGCGGGTGGCTGGCCGAGGTTATTCCGCCGTTACCGACCCTGAGCCGTCTCGTCACCGAGGAGGCAGCGAATGCCTGAGACCGCCCAGTCCAACCCTGACGGTGTCCTCGCCGCGATCGACGCCTGCCTTGAGGACTACGACGTCGGCCCCGACGCCATGCGATGGGCTCCTGACGAACCCGAGCCTGAACTACGGGTCGAGTTCAGGCTCGACATGACGCGGTTCATCGAGTACTTCGAGCAACTCGGCCGAGCCTTCAGCCGAACCCTCGGCAGCTTGCAGTTTGACTGGGCGGCGAGCCTGGAAGCCATCCTCATAGATTCCGGGCCACGCCTACCCGCACCTTCGGAGCCGGACTTCCAAAGCGAGATGCGGGCGAGGATCGAACAGGCGTACCTCCTCGGCTACCCGAAGTTGCTGGCGAAGACGGTTTCCTTCGCCGAGCTGCCCGAGCCGGACGGCGTCGCCCCCAGTGCCCCGCCCGCACCGCCCGTCCTGTACGTTCCGGTGCTCCCACCTTCGGACGGAACCCTCACCGTGAGCCTCTCTGAGAGCGCACGACGCTCCCTTGGGCACGTCCGCAGGCTGCCGAACACCGACGCCCACGAGACCCCGTACAGCCGCAGGAGGAACCACCGATGACTGATCGACACGCTGGCTACATCGTGACCCTCGCGGAGGACGTCCGAGAGGACGACGCCGAAGCGATCCTGTCTGCTCTCCGCATGGTAAAAGGCGTCCTGTCCGTGGAGCCCATCGTGGCCTCGCCGCACGACCTGCACATCGCCACGCAGCGGGTCCGCCAGGAGTGGCGTGGGAAGATCCTCGATCTCCTCGACGAGATGCCGTGACCGCCGTCCACGAGGTGGCAGGCTGGCAGCCAGACCCCCAGGAGGACCGTTGAGCAAGGACCTGTGGATCGTCGACCTTGACGGCACCCTCGCCCTCCGAGGCGACCGCAACCCCTACGACTGGCACCGGGTAGGGGAGGACGCCCCGAACCCGCCCGTCGTCGCTGTCGTCCAAGCGCTGATCCTTGCCGGCCACCCGGTCGCGTACGTGTCTGGCCGCAAGGAGCAATGCCGATACCAGACCGAAGTGTGGCTATGCGCCAACGTCGGCTACTGGGACGACACCGAAGGCTTGTGGATGCGCGCAGACTGGGACGACCGCCCCGACGTGCAGGTGAAGCACGACATCTACACCGAACACTTCGCCCACCGGGAGGTCGCCGGAGTCATCGACGACCGGGCAACCGTCGTCAAAATGTGGCGTGAAGAGCTGGGCCTGACCGTCCTCCAGGTCGCTGAGGGCAACTACTGACGGGCGCCCCTGAGACAATGCCGTCCGTGG
>NZ_JBFAOJ010000248.1:0-1890 GCF_040675205.1 Streptosporangium sp. NPDC049644
GAACGCCGCCAGCGGCCCCATGATCATCGCGCCGAGGAACATCGGGTTCTCCGCGCCCACCACGACACCCATGGTGGCCACCGCGCCGACCACCGCGCCCCGCTGGCCATGGACCATCCGCCCACCGGTATAACCGATCAGGACGGGCAGCAGCGTGGTGATCATCGGCCCGACCAGAGCCGCCAGGCTCTCGTTCGGCAGCCAGCCGGTCGGGATGAACAAGGCGGTGATCAGACCCCAGGCGATGAACGCCCCGATGTTCGGCATGATCATCCCGGCCAGATACCCGCCGAAACGCTGGATCTTCGCTTTCACCCCGGTTCCGGTGACGGTGGGGGTGTAATCGGTGCTCATGTGAATTGTGCTCCTTCCGGGGCGGCCGGCCACCAAAGAAAAGGAAGGGACCGGCCAGGGGGGTGGAACCGCGCCGCTGTCAGCCCCCGGACCGCAGCGGCAGGGTGGGATCGGCGGCGATGACACGCACGTCATCACGCCGAATGTCATCAGGGCCGGGCATCCGGCTGCCCGGCAGCCCGACCGCGGCCGTCGCCCAGGCCAACGCCTCGACCAACGCGGCCCGCCCGCACGCGCCGGCGGCCAGGAACCCCGCCAGCATCGCGTCACCGGCACCGACCGAACTACGCGGCTCGGCCAGCGCGCACCGGCCGAACCACACCTGATCGCCTTGCAACAAGATCGCGCCATCGGCGCCCAGACTGGCCAAGACCGTGCCCGCGCCCCGCTCCCGCAGACTCTCGGCCGCCTTGATCGCATCCCCCAGGCAGGAGATGACCATGCCGGTGGCCTCGCTCAACTCCTCCCGGTTCGGCTTGACCAGGGCCGGAGCCTGGGCGAGCGCCTCGACCAGCGCCGGCCCGCTGGTGTCGACCGCGACGTTGATCCCCGCCCCGCTGAACCGCTCACACAGGCGGGCATACACATCGACCGGCACCCGCGGCGGCAGACTCCCCGAGGCCACCACCCAGTCCGCCGAGCCGGCCGCCCCCAGCACCGCGGCGGCCAGAGCCTCCAGCTCGGCCGGCGACAACGCCGTCCCCGGCTCGTTGATCTTCGTGACCGTGCCGTCCGGCTCGGCCAGCGCGACATTGGACCGGGTGGCCCCGGCCACCGGCACGGTGACCATCTCGATCCCCTCGGCTGACAGCAGGCTCACCAGCCGCCGCCCCTCGTCCCCGCCGAAGGGCACCACCGCACACGAGCGGACCCGGTTGGCCAGCAACGCCCGCGAGACGTTGACCCCCTTGCCGCCGGGGTCCAGATGCGTCGCGGCCGCCCGGATCACCGCCCCGCGCCGCAGCGAGGCCACCTCGATCGTGCGATCCAGGCTGGGATTGAGGGTCAAGGTGACGATCACGCCCGGATCACCTCGGGCCCGGCCGCGGCCAGCTCGGCCGCCACCCCGCTGTCCAGACCCATGTCACTGATCACCACATCGATCTCCTGCAGCGCGGCGAACCGGGCCAGATAGGTGTTGGCGAACTTGGTGTGATCGGCCAGCAGCACACAGCGCTGCGCCGCGGTGACCATCGCCCGCTTGATCGCGGCCTCGGCCGGATCCGGGGTCGTCAGCCCCTTGGCCACCGAACAGCCGTTGGCCGCCATGAACGCCACGTCCACGTGCAACTCGGCCAACGGCCGCAGCGCCCAGTCATCAACGGTGGCCAGGGTCCGCCCCCGCACCCGGCCCCCCAGCATGAACACCGTCAGGTTCGCGCGGGTGGCCAGCGCGGTGGCCAGCGGCGGGGAGTTCACGATCACGGTCAGCTCCCGGTCGACCGGCAGCGCCTGCACCAGACGACCCGTCGTCGTACCCGCGTCGATGATGATCGCGCCGTCCTCGGGAAGCTCCGCCAGCGCCGCCTTGGCGAT
>NZ_JBFAOJ010000249.1:0-1802 GCF_040675205.1 Streptosporangium sp. NPDC049644
TGCCATTCCATTTCTGGAGGAAGAGGTCGAAGTCGACGTTGTCATCGCTGTCCAGGCAGGCGGACTGCCGGCCGGGGGCCGCCGTCTGGTAGTACCTGTTGTTCGGCTGGTAGGCGGACTGGCCGTTGTTCAGCTTGCCGGCGGCGGTCTTCGGGTAGCCGTCGCAGGGGGACGTGCCCGGCGGGTTGGTGGCCGGTGGGGTGGCGCCGGAGGTCGTCAGGGTCAGGCCGTAGGCGGAGAGGATCTCGTTGACCGGCTGAAAGTAGGTGACACCGCCCGCCAGGCAGTTGCCGGAGCCGCCGGAGGTGACTCCCTGGGCCTGGTCCACGGAGATGAACGAGCCGCCCGAGTCGCCCGGCTCGGCACAGACGTCCGTGCGTACCAGCCCGTAGACGGTGCCCTGGGGGTAGGTGACGCTGGTGTCGCGCTGCTGGATGGTGCCGCAGTGCCAGCCGGTGGTGGAGCCGGACCGGCAGACCGAGGCGCCCTCGATGGCCGGCCTGGCACCGGCGACGGGCACGGTGTTCCCGGTGCCGTTGTTCACCGTGGGGGTGGGTGTCCAGTTGGCGTTCACCGAGACCCAGGCGTAGTCGCTGCCAGGGAAGACGGACCCCTGGAAGACGCCCTGAGGGAGCCGGTTGAAGCCGCTCGTGGTGTCGCCCTGCTTGCCGCAGTGACCGGCGCTGACGAAACCGTTCTGGGGGCTACGGGTCACCGAGAAGCCGATCGAGCAGCGCTCCGTGGTCCCGATGTAGTAGGCGCTGCCGCCCACGAGGTCGTCGAGCAGGCGGGGGGTCTCGTTGGAGGGCTCGACCTTCACCGCGACCGGATCCGCGCCGGAGTTCTCCAGGACGTCTGTGGCCACCGTCACCTCCTTGGAGAGGACGACCACCTTGTTGGTCCGCACGTCGACGTAGCGCACGGCTCCCGTGCTCTCGCGAGCGGCCAGAGTGCTGTCCACCTGTTCCTTGATGGCGGCCAGGTCCGACAGGGAGCGGCTCACGATCTCGGCTCGGGCGCCGGTGGCGACGATCTGGGGGATGTCGGCCTCGGAGGTGGTGGCGACCACGAGTCGCTGCGCGACGGTTCCGACGAACCAGGAACCGGCGAAGCGCGCACCGAGCTTCCCGCGCAGGTCCGCCTCGACCGTCGCCAGGCGGGTTTCGTTGAGCAGGCGGGTCTGGGCCTGCTCCCTGGTGAGGTGCAGGTCGCGCTGGAGTGCCTCGATCATGCCCGCCGGAGGTTTCCAGGCGACCGGGGTGTTCGCCTTCCGGGGCTGGGCGGCGACCGGGACGGGTGCCAGAGCGAGCGCGGCGATGACCAGGACGCATCCCGTGGTGGCGTGTCTGCGGGACATGGGTCTCTCCTCGACCTCGGCTTTCCGGGCGTGAGGGGAGAGCACCACGTATCGCAGGCTGATCATGCGAAGTGGGCGACGCCATGCTAATCCAGCCGTTGCCGGTCAGGGCCTCAATGCCGCGCGCCACGCGGAGGGTGATTTCGGCCGAGGTCCGTCGCTGTGTTCCGCTCGTGGCCCGTTCGCCCGGTTGACCGTCGGCTGCGCCGAGGTGACGACCGCCGGACACGGGTTCGGGCGATCGTTTCCTCCTCGGGGGAAGGCCTTCGCGGGTCATCCCTTTCGCGGGTCATCCGTGAGGTGAGGTTTCCCGGGAGGCGGGACGCCGGGTGGACGCCCCGTCGCGACGGGGCGGGCACCCCACACCCACAATCGCGGGAGGTAATTAAGGGGGGTGGGACCCGGGGCCCACCCCGAGCGGCCCCCGGAGCGGGATTTAGCCCCG
>NZ_JBFAOJ010000250.1:0-1793 GCF_040675205.1 Streptosporangium sp. NPDC049644
CCAACCAGCTCATCCCCCAGCTCGAAGAACTCACCGCCAAACACCGCTGACGCGGGATCGGGAGACACCACCACCATGCGCATCCTGTTCACCACCTACCCGGACAAGACCATCTTCCACGCGATGGTTCCGCTGGCCTGGGCGCTGCGCACGGCCGGCCACGAGGTGCGCGTCGCGGTCCAGCCCAAGTTCGCCGACGTCGTCACCCAGGCCGGCCTGACCGCCGTCTCGGTCGGTCGTGACCCCTCCACCTGGCGGCTGGCGGAGCTCAACATCGAGCAGGTCGAGGCCGAGCGGGCCGGGCTGCCCGCGCCGTACGACGCCGCGGTGGATCCGGCGGCCGTCGACTGGGAGAAGATGCGCGACGGGTACGCGACCCTCGTGGAGCAGTGGCACCAGCTGGACAACTTCCCGATGATCGCCGGCCTGGTCGACTTCGCCCGCGGTTGGCGGCCCGACCTGGTCGTCTGGGAGTCCAACACCTACGCGGGAGGCATCGCCGCCGAGGCCTGTGGCGCCGCGCACGCGCGTCTGGTGTGGAGCGTCGACGTCTTCGGCGTCGCCCGCGAGCACTACCTGCGGCTCAAGGCCGAACGCCCGAAGGACGACCGCGCCGACCCGATGGCCGACTGGCTCGGCCCCTACGCCCGCAAGTACGGATTCGACTTCACCGAAGACCTGTTGACCGGCCAGTTCACCGTCCACCAGCTCCCCGCGTCGCTGAGCATGGACGCCGGTCTGGACTACCTGCCGATGCGCTACGTCCCCTACGGCGGTGTCGCCGCCGTACCGAAGTGGCTGTGGGCCGCACCCGAGCGCCCCCGCGTCGCCCTGACCCTGGGCACCACCGCCACCGACCGCTACGCCGGCTACGCCGCCGACGTGCGGGACATCCTGGACTCTCTGGCCGACCTCGACGTCGAGGTCGTCGCCACCATCGCCGAGTCCGCGCAGCGGAAGCTCACCAGCGTCCCCGGCAACGCCCGGATCGTGTCCTGGGTCCCGCTGCACGCGCTGGTCCCCAGTTGCTCGGTGATCATCAATCACGCCGGGCCCGGCACCTTCCTGACCAGCGCCCTGCACGGCGTCCCCCAGCTCACCGTGCCGTGGGACTTCGACGAGCCCGAGCTGGCCCGCCGCGCCGCCGCGCAGGGCGGGTCGCTGACCATCCGCGCCGACCGGGCCACCGGGGAGAGCGTCCGCGCCGGTGTGCTGCGCCTGCTCGACGAGCCGGGCTTCGGCGAGCGCGCCGTGTCGCTCCGCGACGAGATCCGTGCCCTGCCCACCCCCAACCAGCTCGTCCCCCGGCTGGAGGAGCTCACCGCCAAACGCCGTGTCGCCGACCGCTGACATCCAGCCGAAAGGAGAGTCCGGATGCGTGTCCTGTTCGCGCTGAACCCGTCGAAGACGGTCTTCCTCTACATGGCGCCACTGGCCTGGGCACTGCGCACCGCCGGCCACGAGGTGTGCGTCGCCAGCCAGCCCTCTTTCTCCGATGTCATCACCCAGGCGGGTCTGACCGCCGTCCCGGTCGGGCACGACCGCGACCTGCAGATGACGGAGGAGGAGGCGGAGATCGAGGCCAACCGGCCCGGTATCTCCGCGCCGTACGACGCCTTCGACGACCCGGCCAAGGCCACCTGGGACTACCTCAAGCCCGGAATCGCCGAGGCGGCGGGCATCTGGCACCGCTACGGGAACTTCCCGATCATCGGGGGCCTGGTGGAGTTCGCCCGATCCTGGCGACCCGACCTCGTCATCTGGGAACCACTGACCTTCGCCGCACCGATCGC
>NZ_JBFAOJ010000251.1:0-1788 GCF_040675205.1 Streptosporangium sp. NPDC049644
CAACTCCGGTCAGCAGCCAGATCATCCAGGAGATGCCGACCAAGAGCTTCATGCTCGCCCGCGCTGGTCAGGTGCGGATGTCGACCAAGACGCAGAGGCAGCCCGTCCTGGACGTGCTGCCGATGGCGTACTGGGTGTCCGGCGACAGCGGCATGAAGCAGACGTCGAGCGTCGACTGGAAGAACGTCAGCCTCGTCGCCGAAGAGCTCGCGGTCATCATCCCGATCCCCGAGGCGTATCTGGACGACGCGCAGGTGCCGATCTGGGACGAGATCCGTCCGCGCATCGTCGAGGCGTTCGGCGCGAAGATCGACGCCGCGACCCTGTTCGGCACGGACAAGCCCGCCTCCTGGCCCGCCGCGATCTACCCCTCGACCGTCGCTGCGGGCAACACCGTGGTCGCGGGCACCGGTGTGGACCTGGCGCAGGATGTCACCCTGCTCGGCGAGAAGCTCGCGCTCGACGGCTTCTCTCTCAACGGGTTCGCGTCCCGCCCCGGCCTGAAGTGGCGCCTCGCCGGCATGCGTGACGAAAACAATGTGCCGATCTTCCAGAACAACATGCACGATGGCGTCTCGGCCGGCACCCTGTACGGCTACCCGATCTCCGAGGTCGCCAACGGCTCCTGGGACGCCTCCGAGGCGGAGATGATCGCGGGCGACTGGACGAAGGCCATCATCGGCATGCGCCAGGACATCACGTGGAAGATGTTCGACCAGGGCGTCATCAGCGATGCGGACGGCAAGGTCATTCTGAACCTTATGCAGCAGGACTCTGTGGCGCTGCGCGTGACCATGCGGCTGGCGTACGCGACCAGCAACCCGGTCACCACGCTCAACACCAACTCTGTGTCCCGGTACCCGTTCGGCACGCTGCAGGCCGCGACCGCCGGTTCCTGATCCGTTTCTCCGTTGTGCGGGAGCCCGCAGATAGGCGGGCTCCCCGTACGGCCTTAACCCCCTGGAGAAGCTTGTGCGCCTTCTGGCGATGCTCCACGCCTACCCCAACCACCACAACGCCGGCGCGGAGTGGATGGTCCACACCATGCTGCGAGCTGCGGTGGGCCGTGGCCACGAGGTGGACGTGGTCCTCTCCAACCCGGCGCCTGGCGGCTCCTACACCCTTGATGGTGTGCGGGTCCACCCGTTCGTCAGCAAGAACGACCCGTTCGAGTACACCGACCACGCGGATGCGATCATCACGCACCTGGAGAACACACAACGCGCGTCGATGATCGGGCAGATGCTTGGCGTCCCGGTCGTGCACGTGCTCCACAACACGTTCGGCCAGACCCGCAACTGGTTGAGGAAGGGGCCGTGCTCGCTCGCGGTCTACAACTCGCAGTGGATGCGAGCCGACTTCGAGGAGTGGCTGGGTTCGGTCAATGCTCCGCGGCCGACCGCCGTCGTGGTCCGGCCGCCGGTGCTGGCGGAGGAGTATCGGACGAAACACGGCGACCGCATCACGCTGATCAACCTGTATCCGCCGAAGGGCTCGGCGACGTTCTGGGCATTAGCGGAGCGCATGCCTGACGTGGAGTTCCTTGCGGTTACCGGCGGCTACGGAGACCAGGACATCCGCGACTTGCCGAACGTCGAGGTACTCCCCAACATCCCCGGCGACCGGATGCGAGACGAGGTATACGCCCGCACGAAGATCCTGCTCGTTCCCAGTGACTACGAAAGCTGGGGAAGGGTGGGGGTGGAGAGCTTGGTGTCCGGCATCCCGGTCATCGCGCACCCCACACCGGGGCTCAAGGAGTCCCTTGGTGCGGCCGGTGTGTTCGTC
>NZ_JBFAOJ010000252.1:0-1767 GCF_040675205.1 Streptosporangium sp. NPDC049644
CCTGGATCTGGCGTCGGATCCGGTGGCGGAGTTGGCGGCGTTGGAGGTGGTGCCGGAGGTGGTGACCGTTGTGGTCGGGTCGGCCGGGTACGGGGACGTGGTGGGGGCGGTGCATGTGTTGGCCGCTCGTGTTCTGGGGTTGGTGCAGGGGTGGCTGGCCGATGAGCGGTGTGGTGGTTCGCGGCTGGTGGTGGTGACGCGGGGTGCGGTGTCGGCGTGGGCGGGGGATGTGGTCGCTGATCTGGGGGCCGCGGCGGTGTGGGGGTTGGTGCGGTCGGCGCAGTCGGAGGATCCTGGCCGGTTCGTGCTGGTCGATGTGGACGGGCAGGAGCTTTCGGCGTCGGTGCTGTCCGGGGTGCTGGCCTCGGGTGAGCCGCAGGTGGTGGTGCGCGGGGGTGAGGTGCGGGTTGCCCGGCTGGTGCGGGTGACATCCGGCTCCGGCTCAGGTTTCGCCGATGGCTTCGGCGCTGATCCTGGTTCTGGTCCGGGTGAGGGGCGTGCCTGGGATCCGGAGGGGACGGTGTTGATCACTGGTGGGACGGGTGGTCTGGGGGCGTTGTTCGCGCGGCATGTGGTGGCCGAGCGGGGTGTGCGGCGTCTGTTGCTGGCCGGTCGGCGGGGTCTGGATGCTCCGGGTGCGGTGGAGTTGCGGGCGGAGTTGGTCGCGCACGGGGTCGAGGTGGAGGTCGTGGCGTGTGATGTGGCCGACCGTGACCAGGTCGCGGGCCTGCTGGCGCAGGTGGATGCCGATCATCCGTTGACCGCGGTGATCCATACCGCGGGTGTGCTGGACGACGGGACGATCCCGTCGCTGACGGCTGAGCGGTTGGACGCGGTGTTGCGGCCGAAGGTGGACGCGGCCTGGCACCTGCACGAGTTGACTCGTGGCATGGATCTGGCGGGCTTCATCGTGTTCTCGTCGGTGGCGGGGACGTTCGGTGGGGCGGGGCAGGGTAACTACGCGGCGGCGAACGCGTTCCTGGACGCGCTGGCGGAGTTTCGGCGGGCCGAGGGGCTGGCGGCGCTGTCGCTGGCGTGGGGTCCGTGGGCGCAGGACGCCGGAATGACCGGGGGCCTGAACGATGCTCAGATGCTCCGGTTGACCCGTGTCGGCATGTCGGCGCTCACCCCGGAGCAGGGGGTCGCGTTGTTCGACGTGGCCGTCCGTTCGGGTGAGTCGGCTGTGGCTCCGGTCCGGCTCGATCTGGCGGCGGTGCGGGCGCGTGGTGAGGTGCCGTATCTGCTGCGGGGGTTGGTGCGCGGGGTTCGCCGGTCGGCGGTGTCGGTGTCGGGGTCGGGTGACGGTGTGCTGGTGCGGCGGTTGGCCGGGTTGGGTGAGGCTGATCGGGTGCGGTCGGTGGTGGAGTTGGTGCGGGCGCAGGTGGCGGTGGTGCTGGGGCATGTCTCGTCGGAGTCGGTGGAGGTGCGTCGGGAGTTTCGGGAGTTGGGTTTCGACAGTTTGACCGCGGTGGAGTTGCGCAACCGGTTGAGCGGTGCGACGGGGTTGCGGTTGCCGGCGACGTTGGTGTTCGACTATCCGACGCCGGTGGTGCTGGCGGAGTTCCTGTTGGGTGAGTTGCTGGGGGAGCGGGCCGATGCGGGGGTGCTCTCGCCGGTGGTGCGGTCGGTGGCCGACGATCCGGTCGTGATCGTGGGGATGGCGTGCCGTTATCCGGGTGGGGTGGCCTCTCCGGAGGATCTGTGGCGGCTGGTCGTTGAGGAGACCGATGCGATCACTGGTTTCCCGACGAATCGGGGGTGGGATCT
>NZ_JBFAOJ010000254.1:0-1727 GCF_040675205.1 Streptosporangium sp. NPDC049644
CCGCGTACCGCACCCACGCCGCCTCCTCGGCCGCCTCCGCCGAGCGGGCATACACGTTCACGCTCCGACGGCCCGACTCCTGCGGAGCCCCCACCGACACCTGCATCGCGACCGTGTCCCGCTCGCCCAGCACCAGCGGCGCGGTCAGCGTCAGCTCCTCCACCACCTCACAGCCGACCTGGTCACCCGCCCGGATCGCCAGCTCCAGGAACCCGGCACCCGGGAAGATCACCGTTCCGGCCACCGCGTGATCGGCCAGCCACGGATGCGACCGCAACGACAAGCGTCCCGTCAGCACGACCCCATCGGAATCGGCCAGCCCGACCGCGGCGCCCAACAGCGGATGATCCGTTGTGGCCAGCCCCGCCGCCGCCACGTTCCCCGCACCGGCACTGCCCTCAGGCCAGAACCGCCGATGCTCGAAGGCATAGGTCGGCAGGTCGACCCGGCGTCCGCGCGGGAGCACCGTCTGCCAGTTCACCGGCACGCCGTGCACGTGCAGACGAGCCAGCGCCTCGGTAACGGCCTCGTGCTCGTCCCGGTCCCCGCGCAGTACCGGCACCAGCACCACGTCCGGACCCGGCCCGGAGACAGGTTCCGCGTCCGAGCCGGACTTTGAGGCGCTCGGGCCCGGGTCCGCCTCCAGCGTGTCCTGGGCCATGGCGGTCAGCACCCCGTCGGGGCCCAGCTCCAGATACGCCCGCACGCCCCGCGCGTGCAGCGTGCGCACCCCGTCGGCGAAACGGACCGTGCCTCGCACCTGGTCCACCCAGTAGTCCGGCGAGCACAACTGCTCGGCCGTGGCCGCCTGCCCGGTCAAGGTGGACACGATCGGAACCCGCGGCGCACTGTAGGTGAGCCTGCTCGCCAGCGTGCGGAAGTCCTCCAGCATCGGCTCCATCAACGGCGAATGGAACGCGTGCGACACCCGCAACCACCGCGTCCTGATTCCCCGCTCCTCCAGGGCCGCGGCCACCTCAAGGACCACCTCTTCGGCACCGGCGATCACCACCGAGGCCGGGCCGTTCACCGCCGCGACCGACACCTCCTTCTCCCGCCCGGCCAACAGCTCGGCGACCTCCTCCTCAGAGGTCCGCACCGACACCATCGCCCCACCGGCAGGCAACCCCTGCATCAACCGCGCCCGGCCCGCCACCAACACACACGCATCGGCCAACGACAACACCCCCGCCACATGCGCCGCGGTGATCTCCCCGATCGAATGCCCGGCCAGCACATCTGGCCGAACCCCCCACGAGGACACCAACCGGAACAACGCCGTCTCCACCGCGAACAACGCCGGCTGCGCCCACCCGGTCCGATCCAGCAACCCCGCCTGCTCACTGCCCGGCTCGGCGAACAACACCTCGCGCAACGACCCATCGAGCATCGGGTCCAGCTCCGCGACCACCTCGTCCAACGCCGCCGCGAACACCGGGAACCGCTCATACAACTCCCGGCCCATCCCCACCCGCTGGCTACCCTGACCGGTGAACAGGAACGCGAGCCTCGGCTCCGTCGCGGCCACCCCACGCACCACAGCGGCACCCGGCAGATCCTCGATCACACCCCGCAGCCCGGCCAGCACACCATCACGGCCATCGGCCAGCACCACCGCCCGATGCTCGAACACCGACCGCGTCGTGGCCAGCGAGAACGCGGTGTCGACCAGCCCCGGACCAGGCTCATCGGCCAGGACCGACGCCAGCCGCCCGGCCTGCGCCCGC
>NZ_JBFAOJ010000255.1:0-1694 GCF_040675205.1 Streptosporangium sp. NPDC049644
CAGAAGCGACGCTGCTGCTGCAAGAGGCGCAGGTGTGCGCGACGCTTTCCCTCACCTACGCCATCGTCCAGGCATCGGCGAGCACACACCGGGACGAGAAAGAGTGGATCAACGCCACCGACGTCTCCCTGGACGAGCCGGGTCAGGTAGAGCCCGCACCCACCGGCGTCCGGGTCATTCATGTGGCCCGCGACGCGATGGTCATGTACCCGGAGTGGAACGGCGGCGACCCGGTCCGGATCCTCAACGTCGAAGGGACCATCAAGACCGGGATGGTCGCGGTCAGGTACACCTTCCCCGGGGCGCGCGACGGCGAAGAACTCGCGGTGGTGCCCGCTGACACTCTCGTCACCCCGTACGGGGGTGCGGCATGACCGTCACGCTCACCGACCAGGACTTCACCAAGCTCAAGGCGCTCACCGAGCAAGTCATCAAGGTCTTCGGCGACCGCTGGCCACTGGAGTACGACACCGACGAAGACGAGGTGATCTGCCGCTTCGAAGATGAGGACGCGCCGTTCACGAACGTCTTCATCACGTTGTTCCGCACTTCCCAGTGGATGCCGGGCGAGAAGACCTCACCGCTGGCGGAGTTCCTGTCCGTCTCGGCGAAGGTCGTCCCCGCTCTGATCGCCAAGGTAGAACAGCTCCGCACCGAGCGGAACAACGCTGTCGCGACCGCCGCCGAGCAGTGGAAGCGGTCCGTTACTCGGGAGCGGGAGCACAACGCCGACCGCGCCGCGATGGAGCGGTTCCGGGCCGAACGGGACAGGCTACGCGCTGTCTTGGAGGACTTGACGGTGTCCGTCGAGCACGACTGGGACTCCTCAGCCTGTGAGCGGCGTGAGGCCCGCCAGGAGTCTCTGAGCCCCTGCCAGCAGCGCCCGCCGGAGCACGACGAGGACTGCCCCGCCTGCGAGCTTCACGCCGCACTGCACCCCGACGTGAACAGCACCCCTGGCTAGCCAGCGCGGTCCCGGATCTCCCTGTTTGAGCCAGGGAGATCCGGGACCGCCCCCCAATCCAACCAGACCTTCCGATCAAGGAGATCCCCCATGGGAACCCGCACCAACAACACCGGTGAGCGAGCCGCTCAGACACTCGCCGCCGCCGCCCCGAAGCCCGCCGTCACCTTCACCTCCCCGGAGTCGCGAGACCAGATCCTCAAGCCCGTGAAGAAGGGCTACGACGACGAGGTCATGGAGGTGCGGAAGCAGGACCGTACCGCTGCGGCGAAGCGCGCCGCCAAAGAGAAGATCGGCGAGCAGATCCGGACTCTTCAGCAGCGCTACGAGCAGGCCGAGTACGAGGAGAAGCAAGCCGAGCGGGCCGCCGCTTTGAGCCGTGTCGTAGTGCAGGACACGGCGGCTTACCTGGCTGCGGCTGGCATGGAGGTGGCCGCGACCGTGGACCCTCTGGCCTACCCCTTGGAAGGGTCGCCGCTGGCGGTTCTGGAGCACGAGGCCATGTACAACGGGTCGTTCCCGGAGACCAGGCCGCACGGGTTTTGTATCCACTGCGGTCAGCCCGCCTGGCAGGTGCCGGTGAGCGATGCCTCCCCGATGGGGGCCCGCCACTCCTACGGGGCGACGTGCAATCCCGAAGACCCGAACTCGCCGGTCGCCACCTTGGCCTTAGCGGGAAGCGAGGCCGTCGGGTGACCCGCCTCGAAGCGTTCCTTGTGGCGCTCGCCTC
>NZ_JBFAOJ010000256.1:0-1647 GCF_040675205.1 Streptosporangium sp. NPDC049644
GCCACGTAGAGCGGGCAGGGGTCGGCCTCCGGCGGGGTGCACTTGACCAGGAAGTCGGTGTTCCCCTGGATGATCATTCTGTCCGCGACGGGGTCCTTCACGGTGCCGAGCGAGGCCCGCTCCACCCCATGGTTGATCAGCGCCCAGGCGTCCTTGGCGTAGTACGTCTCGTCGAACATGACCGCGTTCGGCCGCCCGAGACCGGTGAAGCGCAGGATCGCCCCGAAGACCGCGACCAGCAGCGGGCCCAGCCAGCCCCACAGGGGGTTTCCCGGCATAGGTGGCAAGAGACGATCCCGTGTTGATCCCATTCAGGGAATTATGGTGATAAGTCAGCCTCGATGGACAGCTTGATAAAGATCCCGTTTGGGAATTCCCGCCGCTTTCGCCACATCCACGATCGCCTGCTTCCTCGGCACCCCCGTCTCCTCGCGGCGCGCGACCTCGTCCACCAGGTCCTCGATCACCGGCGGCAGGGCCTGCCCGGCGTGCCCGGCGACCACGATGGTGATCTCTCCCCTGACGCCCCCGGCCGCCCACTCGGCCAGCTCGCCGAGGCCGCCCCGCCGCACCTCCTCGTAGGTCTTGGTGAGCTCGCGGCAGACCGCCGCCCGGCGGTCGGCGCCGAACGCCTCCGCCATCGCCGCCAGCGCGGCACCGAGCCGGTGCGGCGCCTCGAAGAACACCATCGTGCGCTCCTCCTCCGCGAGTGCCGAGAGCCTGCGGGAGCGCTCACCGGACTTGCGCGGCGGGAAGCCCTCGAAGCAGAACCGGTCGCTGGGCAACCCCGAGACGGCCAGCGCCGTGGTCACCGCCGACGGCCCCGGCAGCGAGGTGACCGCGATCCCGGCCTCGACCGCCAGGTGGGTCAGCCGGTAGCCGGGGTCGGAGACGCCGGGCATGCCGGCGTCGGTGATGACCAGCACCGTCTTGCCGTCCTGGAGCGCGCCGAGGAGCTCGGCGGCCCGCCCGGCCTCGTTGGCGTCGTAGTAGGAGACGACCCGGCCGCCGATCTCGGCGCCCAGTTCCCCGGCCAGGCGCCGCAGCCGCCGGGTGTCCTCCGCCGCGACCACGTCCGCGCTCTCCAGCGCCAGCCGCAGCCGGGGGGAGGCGTCGCCCGCCTGCCCGATCGGAGCCCCTGCCAGCACAAGCCTGCCGTTGTCCGTCACCGCTCCATCCTCCCGCATTTCGGATGACCGCCCAGCGCGGGGAGAAGTTAACCATTTAGTCCTGTAGTGAGGTGTTTCCTGGGCTAGCGACGGTAAGGGGACCGTACGATGTCCGGGTGGCCGTGACCGACTTCCCCAACCAGGCGCCAGAGCAGCCGGAGCCCCAGCCCGACGGCGGGCCCTCGGGTTCCGCTCGTGACCGCCTGGTGCCGCCGATGCCGGGAAACCCCCTGTGGGGCTGGCTGGGCCCGCTGCTGGTCACGGTGTTCGGGGCGATCCTGCGCTTCACCAACCTCGGTCACCCGAACGCGGTCATGTTCGACGAGACGTACTACGCCAAGGACGCCTGGGCACTGATCAACTTCGGTGCCGAGCACAACGTCGTCAAGGACGCCGACAAGATCCTGATGCGGGGCGGCACCGAGATCTGGCAGCAGTGCGCGCCCGCGGAGGTCGACAAGTGCGCCTCCTACGTGGT
>NZ_JBFAOJ010000257.1:0-1630 GCF_040675205.1 Streptosporangium sp. NPDC049644
AAGGATTACGAAGTGGCCGTCTCTTGTCACATGGATCTCACCCGTGCCAGCACCAGGGCTTGATCACCCGCACACCATCTCCCAGGACGTGAACACGCTCGGAGCCCGGCCAAAGGAGGTCTGCGGACGACGGTAATCACGGTCCAAGTGGCAAGGTAGATCGGTATCAGAGCTGCGGGCAGGTGGCGTCTGGCCAGCCAGACGCGGTTGCGGGCGACCATACGGAAGTACACGGCATGGCGTGTCGGAGAGGTCCGAGGGTGCTGCAACACCAGTTCGGGGCGGTATTCGATGCGCCAGCCCGCGTCCAGCGCCCGCCATGCGACGTCGGTTTCCTCGTGCGCGTAGAAGAACGACTCCGGCCAGGTACCGATATCGTCCACCACCGCCATGCGGATGGCGTTGCCGCCGCCGAGGAACGTGGTGACCTCCGAGGCGCGCAGCGGTTGACCGGTACGGAGCCGGGGAACGTGGCGGCGCTGCGTATAGCCGGTCTCATCCGCAATGCGGAAACTGACGATGCCCAAGTCGGAGCTGTGAGCGAACAGGTGGCGAATCGTGTCGGCGGTGTCGGAACGCGGCAGGAGCCCGTCGTCATCCAGATACATGACGACGTCGATGTCCCCATGGTCGCGGAGAACGGCGAGCGCGGCGTTGCGTCCGCCGGAGATTCCCCGGTTCTCCCGCAGTTCCAGGCCCTCGGCTCCTGCAGGCAGTCGCCCCAGCCGGGTGCCGTTGCCGACGACCACGATCCGCATCGTCGGCCCGGATTGCGCCTCGACGGAGTCCAGGAGCGCGGTGAGTTCGGCCAACCGGTCGCCCATCGTGAGGATGACCACTCCGATTCTCACATTCGCGGGCGAGATGAGAGCCCCGTGGTCCTCGTACGGCATGCGTACCTCTCTCATCAGCGGGGAACCGGGCGGAGGACGGGCATGTCGCCGCCGGCCGCCTCGAAGGTTGGAAGGCTGGAAGGCCATGCCAGCGTGATCGTACAGCGCCTTCTAACTGGGCTGTTGCTTTGTGGCCATGTTCAGATCGCTTGTCGTTAACATAAATCCGAGTGGCACCGTAGGAGCGGCTCCCATGGTGCTCACCCGTGTCTGCCGTGCACGGCTTCCTCGTACAACCGCTGGTAGCGGTCGGCCACGGCAGCCCAGCTGTAGGAGCGGTGTATGTGCCGCGCCGCGTTGGCCGCCCGCCGGGCTCGCTCCGCGGGGTCGGCCAGGGCCGCGGAAAGAGTCTCGACCAGATCGGTGACGTTGTCGGGCTTCACGAGCCAGCCATCGGCACAGCTGCCGCAACCGGTGATGATGCCCGCTGGACCTCCCGTGTTCGTCGCGATCGGCGGCGTGCCGCAGGCGGCGGCCTCGATGTAGACCATGCCGAAGCTCTCGTTGACGGCGGGGGCGACCATGAGATCGGCGCAGTTGAGACCATCGGGAAGCTCATCATGGTCGCGCCAGCCGACGAAGTAGACGTGATCGTCGATTCCGAGACATCGAGCTGCGGTCAGCGGGTGCTCGCCTTCCGCTTCCCTCCCTGCCAAACTAGACAGAGGTAACAAAAAGGTACATAACTCTGTATCGAGGGCGGGGAAGGAGACATCCCTTCGTGGGAGCACGACAAC
>NZ_JBFAOJ010000258.1:0-1627 GCF_040675205.1 Streptosporangium sp. NPDC049644
CCGGGGTAAAGGGTGTGCCTCGGGTGACGCAGGATCAGATCAACTGGGTTGAGCCGGTCGCGAAACCGCAGGCGGGCATGCTCGGCTTTCCGCACAACGGCCACGTGTGGCTTTACAGCTCGCCGGACACGATCATCGAGGCGCCGCAGACCGGTATGAACGTCCGCGAGGTCGCCGCGAGGGCAGCCCAGGTGATCGGACGCCCGCCGACGTATGACAATGGCGGGTTCCTGATGCCCGGCACGTCGCTGGTGCACAACGGCACCGGCAGGCCCGAGCCGGTCCTCACGGACCAGCAGTGGCAGGCTGTTCAGCAAGGCGGGGCACGCGGCGGCGACGGGGCTCTCCTCAACGTGGAGAACTTCCATGCGACGCCGGAGCAGTCGACGTACGGGATCGCGAAGGACCTGCAGTTCATCATGGGTACCGGAGTTCGCGCCCGCGGCGGCAGGTGACGAGAGATGCCACGGCCGGGCAGGACCAGTCGCTAGCGCCACTCTTGGTGGGGTGGCGCTGGCGGCGCCCCAAGGATCTGCGCTTTCTGCCTTTCGAACTCATCTCGTGTCATGGCGCCTTGCATGACGAGTTGCCACAACGCAGCGAGTTGCCCTGCCGCATCTGGTTGCTGAGGCTGAGGCGGGTACATCGACGCTTTCGCCTGCTCGATTGCACGCGCGAGAGCTTCGAACTCAGATTGGTGCTTGCGAGTGAACACGACGCTGTTCTCGTCCGTGCCGGCGTCATAAGTCTGGCGTCCGACGCGGGACCGCAGTTCCGGCGACCCGCTCACCGCGAACTGGATGAACCCGTTGACGAGTCGGCCTGCGGGTTTGATCTGGACAGCGCTGACTTGGCTGAAGTGGATGCGTTTGACTCCGCTGCCCGCTAGAAGTCTGGTTGCTCCGCCGTGGCCGATGGTGACGAACTGGCCGTCAAACTCGACGTATCCACCTAGGTAGCCGTTCGCGCGCATGTGGTCTCTTTTCTGCTGGCGCGTTGGGTCCCCGAACGACCGGCAGTTTGTCATGTTCGGTCCGGGCCGTGTGGTCGTATCGCGTCGATCTGTTACCGAGAATCCCGGATTCCTACTTCTCTGACCTGTTAGGAGGCGGCTTCGGCGTGCCCGAATACGACCCGTCCCGGTGGCCGTCCTATGGGGCGTACCTGCGGGATAAGAACATCCACGCCCGCCCTGAGGGGTGGTCTCATGCCACCCGGGATCAGCGTACTCAGGGCCGCAGGGATGACGGCGCGAGGTGGCAGCGCGTCCGTGACCAGTTGGGCCACGACACCACAGAGCACAGTGACGGCCGCCGCGACGTGCGTATCAACCTGGGATTGCGAGGCGCTGATGGCAATTGACCGTGACGCTGTGTTTGTCGACACGTTTGTGAAGGCGCTGACGAACACGATCGCGCTGGATCTGTCATCTTCGGCCGCGTTCAAGATCGCCATGTACACCAGCGTGGTGGTGCCGAACTTCTCCCAGTCCAACCCCGCTTACGGTGTGGATCCGTGGGACGTCGGCGAGGTGTCGGGCACCGGCTACACGGCAGGTGGAGAGACGCTCAGCGTGGTGTCGTTCGCTGAGCTCGGAAGTACAGGCAAGGCGGGCTGGAAGTTCGAT
>NZ_JBFAOJ010000259.1:0-1616 GCF_040675205.1 Streptosporangium sp. NPDC049644
GTGTCCACCCTGACTGGTGAGCAGGCCACGGCCGAGCAGTTGTGTTCGCCGGATTATTGGGTGGATCAGGTGCGTGGCGCGGTTCGCTTCGCGGATGGTGTCCGTGTGCTGCACGCGCGGGGCGTGCGGGCCTATCTGGAGTTGGGCCCCGATGGCGTGCTGACCGCGATGGCCCAGGACACCCTCGACGCGCTTGGCGTGGATTCGCACGCGGGTCCGGACGCGGTGCTGGCGCCGGCGCTGCGCCGGGATCGCGATGAGCGGGGCGCGGTGATGTCGGCGCTGGCCGAGCTGCATGTGCATGGCGTGCCGCTGGACTGGCGTGCGGTGTTCCCGGGCGGGCGGCCGGTGGAACTGCCGACGTACGCCTTCCAGCACCAGTGGTACTGGGGCCAGGGCGCCGGTGACCGGGCGGGGAATGTGTCGGCGGCGGGGCTGGCGGCGGCGGGGCATCCGTTGCTGGGCGCGGCGGTGGGGCTCGCCGGTTCCGATGGGGTGTTGCTGACGGGCCGGTTGTCGCTGCGGTCGCATCCCTGGCTGGCCGATTACGCGGTGGCGGGTTCGGCGGTGGTGCCGGGCAGCGTGTTCGTGGAGCTCGCGGTCCGGGCGGGTGACCAGGTCGGTTGCGATGTCGTGGAGGAGCTGACGCCGGCCCGGCCGCTGGTCCTGGGCGAGCATGACGCGGTCGCGGTGCAGGTGCGGGTGGGCGCCGCGGGGGAGTCGGATCGTCGTACGGTGACCATCTACGCGCGGCCGGTCGAGGCCGCCGACGAAGAGACGTGGGTCGAGTACGCGACCGGTGTGCTGGTGTCCGGCGGTCCGGCTGTGGCGCCGTTCGACACGGCGGTGTGGCCGCCGCGGGACGCGTCCGCGATCGGGCTGGACGGCCTGTATGAGCGGTTCGCCGAGAGCGGCCTGAGCCATGGGCCGCTGTTCCAGGGACTGCGGGCGGCCTGGCGGGGTGCCGATGGTGCGGTGTTCGCCGAGGTCGTCCTGCCCGAGGAGGTGGAGTCGAGCGCGGGTTCGTTCGGGATGCACCCGGCGCTGCTGGACGCGGCGCTGCACGCGGTGGCCTTCACCGGACCGGGCGACTCCGAGGATTTGGTGTTGCCGTTCTCGTGGGGCGGGGTGTGCCTGCACGCGGACGGCGCGTCGATGCTGCGGGTGCGACTGGCCAGGACCGGCGACGATTCCGTTTCGGTGAGCGCGGTGGACAGCGCGGGGGAGATGGTGCTGTCGGTGCGGTCGCTGGTGCTGCGGCCGGTCTCCGCCGATCAGTTCGCCTCCAGCGGTCGCGCAATGGGACGGAATTCCCTGTTCGGGGTGGAGTGGACGCCGCTGGCGGAGCTTGCGGCGGCCGAGGTGTCGCCGGTGGCGGTGCTGGGTCCTGACGCGGATCTGTCGGTTCTGGAGGGGCCGGTGCCGGATGTGGTGCTGGCCGAGGTCGTCTCCGATCCGGTGGACGGGGTGGTGGAGTCGGCCCATGAGCTGACCGCCCGGGTGCTGGGGGTGGTGCAGGGCTGGTTGGCCGATGACCGGTTCGCCGATTCCCGTCTGGTGGTCGTAACCCGGGGCGCGGTCGCGGCGGGTGACGATGAGGTGGTCACCGATCTGGC
>NZ_JBFAOJ010000260.1:0-1597 GCF_040675205.1 Streptosporangium sp. NPDC049644
TGCACGCGGTGACCTTCGCCGGGCTGGACGACGCCGGGGGCGGCCGGTTGCCGTTCTCCTGGGGTGAGGTGTGCCTGCACGCGGGCGGTGCGTCGGTACTGCGCGTCCGCCTGGTCCGAACCGCCGCGGACTCGGTCACGCTGTCGGCGGTGGACGCCGCGGGAGATCCGGTGCTGTCGGCGGGTTCGCTGGTGCTGCGCCCGTTCTCGCCGGACCAACTCGCCATCGCGGGTGGCCGGACGGCGGAGCAGGACGGGCTGTTCCGGCTGGAGTGGACCACGCTCTCCGACGTTCCCGTGACCGATCCGGTGCCGGTGGCGGTGCTCGGCCTCACCGAGGCAGACGCGCTGGGCCTTGCCGGGACGTGGGAGTCGGCGGAGATTCATCAAGATCTGCCGGCGTTGGCCGAGGCGGGGCCGCTCCCCGGTGTGGTGCTGGCCGGGGTCACGACCGAGCCGGGCGCGGACGCGGCGGCCTGTGCGCATGAAGTGACCGCTTCGGTGCTGAACCTGTTGCAGGAGTGGCTGGCCGACGAGCGGTTCGAGGCGTCGCGGCTGGTGTTCGTGACGCGGGGTGCGGTGGCCGCGGAAGACGGGGAGCAGGTCGGCGACCTGGCGGCTGCGGCCGTATGGGGTCTGGTCCGGTCGGCGCAGTCGGAGAACCCCGGCCGCTTCGCCCTGGTGGACGTGGATGAGCATGAGTCCTCCCTGCCGGCACTACCCGCGGTGCTGGCCGTGCTCGCGGCCTCGGGTGAGCCGCAGGCGGCGGTGCGGCGCGGGGAGGTGCGGGTGCCGCGGCTGGCGTCGCTGGCCTCGGGGCCGGGACTGCTGCCGCCGTCCGGGCCGTGGCGGCTGGGCAGCCGGGCCAAGGGCAGCCTGGACGCGCTGGAACTGCTGCCATTCCCGCAGGCGGCCGAGCCGCTGGAGGCCGGCCAGGTGCGGTTGGCGGTGCGTGCGGCGGGGATCAACTTCCGTGACCTGCTGGACGGGCTGAACGCGCTGGGCTGGTTCCAGGACAAGGTCGGCCTGATGGGCGGCGAGGCCGCCGGCGTGGTGCTGGAGGTCGGTCCCGAGGTGGACGGGCTGCGCCCCGGCGATCGCGTGGTGGGCCTGGTCGAGGGCGGCTTCGGCCCGATGGTCGTCACCGGCGCCGGTGGACTGACCAAGATCCCCGACGACTGCTCCTTCGAGCAGGCGGCGACGATCCCGGTGTCGTTCCTGACCACCTACTACGGACTGATGGACCTGGCCGACCTGCGGGAGGGCGAGTCGCTGCTGGTGCACGCGGGCACCGGCGGGACCGGCATGGCGGCCATCCAGCTCGCTCAGCGGCTCGGGGTCGAGGTGTTCGCGACGGCGAGCCCGGCCAAGTGGGATGTGCTGCGTTCGATGGGCATCCCGGATGACCACATCGCCTCCTCGCGGGATCTGGAGTTCGAGGAGCGTTTCCGGGCGGTGTGCGGGGAGCGCGGGATCGATGTGGTGCTGAACTCGCTGACGGGTGAGTTCATCGACGCCTCGGCGCGCCTGCTGCGGCCGGGTGGCCGGTTCATCGAGATGGGCAAGCTCGACATCCGTGACCAGGACCGGTTCCCCGG
>NZ_JBFAOJ010000261.1:0-1589 GCF_040675205.1 Streptosporangium sp. NPDC049644
ATCCCTACCTACCCCTGGCGGATGTCGCCGCCGCACCTGCTGACCCGCCGCCAGCTGACCGCCGCCGGGCTGCGGCCCGGCGGGCAGGGCGTGCAGGCACAGGTGTTGTGGCGCTCGAAGCGGCACGGCGCCCCCGGGGTGCGCGCCGCCTACCTCTACGACATCCGGTTCGCGCTGCCCAAGCGCACCGCCACCCCCGCGCAGCTGGAGGCGCTGGCCAAGGCCAACGCCGCCCGCCGCACCTGCCCTGAGTGCCGACGGGATGCCGGTTACGTGCTGCCGCGCCACCTGGGCACCTGCCTGGACTGCGCGATCACGACACGAGAGGAAGCCGCATGAGCCTCACGACCCCCACCCCGGAGCCGACCCCCGACGACGTCGCGCGTGGCCTGGCCGAGTTTGAACGCCACCTGGCCGAGCAGGTCCCCGCCCTCCCCGCAGCGCTGCCGGCGCTGCCGGTGGAGAGCGGCGGGGAGACCAAGCGCGTGCAGCGACTGCGCGCCGAGGTAGCCGAAGCGCACCTGCTGGCCGATCTCCAGGACGACGCCGCGCCGCTGCTGCTGGACACGGCCAAGGTTCGTAAGCGCCGCAAGCAGGCCCGGGAAGCGGCCCGGCTGCACGAGCTTGGCCAGGACCCGGCCATGCGCGCCTGGCAGGCCGCCCGGATGCGCCGCCTGTTGGTGGCCGCGGGCATGGTGTCTCTGACCCTGGCGCTGGCGTGGTCGACGGCCGGTGTGCAGACCTTCGCCGCCGACGGCGCCGAAGCGTGGTCGCCCTCGTGGGTGTTCGCCTGGCTGGTCGAGCCGTTCATGTCCCTGGCCCTGCTGGTCGTGGTCGGCGCCCGCGCCTACCTCGGCACCCGCGGACAGCCCATCGAATCGCCCACCCTGGTCCGCATCGAGTGGCTGTTCCTGGCCCTGACCCTCGGCATGAACGCCTGGCCCTACCTGCCCTGGTCACTGCCCGAGGGGCAGACGTTCTCCTTCTCCCGGCTGGTGCTGCACATCCTCGGACCGGTGGTCGCGGTGGCCATCGTGACCGCGCTGCCGATCATCCTGGCCGCCTTCACCCGCCTCGACCACGGCGCGGACGCAAGATCCAGTAACCCCCTTACTGGCCCGGAGTACAGGGCAAAAAGCACCGCCGACTCCGACCCTCGGGAGCATTCCGACGGCCCCGGCATCGACGCCGTGACCGCGCACGTGCGGCACCTGATCGCCGCTGGGCAGCTTCCGCCCTACCCCAGCGCCGCCGCGATCCGCCGCGCCGCACGGTGCGCGATGGACACCGCCCGCGCGGTCCGCGATGCCCTCGTCAAGGAGGCGACGTGACCGGCGCCCGCATCATCGACGTCCCCACCAACCGTTCCTACGGGACGCGGCCCCACTCCGCCAAGAACGTGGCCGCGCCCCGCAACCCCGCCCCCATCAAGGCACACGAGGTGACCTCATCATGACCGACATCCCGACCGAGACCAACGGCCACCACCCCACCACCACGCCCCTGGACCTGACCGCCCTGCCCGACGTGCCAGCCGGACCGGCTGACGACGGCCCCGGCGCGGAGGTGGTCTCCCTCGACTCCGCCCG
>NZ_JBFAOJ010000262.1:0-1534 GCF_040675205.1 Streptosporangium sp. NPDC049644
TCGGAGACCGCCCGTGAACCTCTTCCCCCGCAGCCCCCGCCAGTTCGTTCACGCTTTCGCCGCTGGCCTTGTCGTGCTGGCGCTCGTCGCCACCCTCACCACCCGCCCCTGACCTCGGAGGAGAACCCGCATGAAAGCCAAGGACATCAAGTCGGGAGTCGTCTACGCCCACCAGCGAGGCCGGGGCGAATACGCCAGCGTCCGCCCGGTCGTCTTCCTCGCCCACGCCGACTCCGACCACCTGTACAGCACTACCAGCCACCACCGGCCGAAGGGCTCTCCGGCTTTCCAGAAGGCGACGTATCCCGGCGCGAAGCCGAAGCGCGGTCAGGGCTACTCCGCCTCCGACGTCGGTTACCCGATCGCGACCGGCCCGGCCGACAAGCTGGCGGAGGTCACTCTCGCTGACTTCGAAGCCGCCGCGTCGCACTACCACGCACACGGCGTCGAGTTCAATGTCCTCACCTCCCTGACCTCGGTGGTCGGCCCCTACGAGGAGGTTTTTGCCGAGCAGAAGAAGCGGCTACAAGACACTGAGGAGGCCCATGACCGCGAGCGAGAGCGCAAGCGGGCCCACTCTGCCCGCCTTGACGCCCAGCAGAAGCGACTCCGCGATCTCGGCGTCGGGTCGACCCAGTCCAGCGTCCTTACTGGCCCGGACATGCTGGCGATCTCGGCTGACGATGTGGACAAGCTCCTCGCCCTGCTCTCCACCAGCACCGAGGAGACCTGACCGATGCTGACTGACTCCGAGACCGTGGACTGGCCGTACGACGCCGACCAGCACGACTCGCTGACCGCTCTCCGTATCCCCGTCACCAGTGAATACCCGCGCTGGCGGTACACGGCCACCTTCGACCGAGAGTCCGAGGTTCGGCCCACGGATCTGGAAGCCCTCCAGCTCGCGTCGTTCATCGAGGAGTACCGCGAGTACTTCTTCAACGACACGTACAAGGCGAAGCTGTCGCAGCGACCGTTCGACACCGACGCCGTCACCAAGGTCTTCCACAAGTGGGCCGATAACGACTGGTCGTACCGGATCGTGACGTGGGAGTACGGGCCGTTCTGGTTCCCGTGCCGCCCCCGCCACAGAGGAACCCAGTACGACGACACGAAGGGCTTTGGCCCGATGGCCCTCGTGCAGGTGATGGACCGTATCCACACGATCGGGGACGAGCCGATGAAGCGCTGGCTGGACTGGAAAGCCGCCCACCCCGAGATCTTCCCCGCCTGACGCTGTCGTTGTCGGCCCGCCTCCTGCGGGCCGACACGGGCACACTGGACCCATCTCCGCCCACCCCTCGAAAGAACCCAGATGACTGACAAGACTGCTCTCGGAGACCGCATCAAGGGCTACGAGCAGCCGACCCGCATGCTCCTGCCACGCCGCACTCATGCAATTTGCAGGGTCGACGGAAGAGCCTTCCACTCCTTCCTGCGGCACGCGGACAAGCCGTTCGACGGCCGCGTCGCAGCTGCCATGAACGCCGTCGCTGAAGCCCTGTGCGCGGAGATGTCCGGCGCGGTGTTCGCG
>NZ_JBFAOJ010000263.1:0-1533 GCF_040675205.1 Streptosporangium sp. NPDC049644
GAGCCGAACCGGGAGATCATCGAGTTGATCCGGTTCAACTCGCGGATGCCGGATCTGGTGATCGGTGATCTGAACGCGCAGGTCGCCGCGTTGCGAACCGGCGAGCGCCGGTTCCTGGAGATCCTGGAGAAGTTCGGCCGCCCGACGGTGGAGGCCGCCGTCGGGCGGATGATCGAGGACGGCGAGGCGCGCACCCGCGCCGCCCTCGCCGAGCTGCCGCAGGGGTCGTGGACCGCGGTCGACTGGGTCGACGACGACGGCATCACCGAGGACCCGGTCCGCATGCAGGTCACCGTCACCATCGCCGACGGCACCTTCACCGTCGACTTCGACGGTTCCGCGCCGGCCACGCCCGGTCCCATCAACATGCCGTTCGGCGCCACCGAGGCGATCTGCAAGGTGGTCCTCAAGTCGCTCACCTCGCCGGACGAGCCGTCCAACTTCGGCACGACCGTGCCCCTTGAGGTGCGGGCCGAGCCTGGAACGCTCTTCCACGCCGTCTACCCGCAGCCGACGTTCACCCTGTGGACCGGCATCGTCGCGGTCGAGCTCATCCTGAAGGCGCTGGCGCAGGGCATGCCGGACAGGCTGCCCGCCTCCTCCGGAGGGGACGTGCCGGGGTTCATGATGGTCGGCATCCACCCGGAGACCGGGCAGATGTTCGCGGTCAGCAACAACGACCCGGTCGGCTGGGGCGCCACCCCCTCCCACGACGGCATGAACGCCGCCACCCACGTCTCGGGCAGTACCGGGAGGATCACCCCGATCGAGGTCCTGGAGGCGCGGACCGGGATGTTCTTCGAGCGGATGGAGATGCGCGAGGATTCCGGCGGTGCCGGGCGGTTCCGCGGTGGGGTGGGGCTGCGGAGGGACATCCGGTTCGTGACCCCGGGGGAGTTCCTGTCGGTCATCAAGAAGACGCGGTCGCGGCCGTGGGCGCTGGAGGGCGGGCTGGAGCCCGAGCCCAACCAGGTGGTGATCTTCCCCGACACCGAGCGCGAGCATCGGGTCAGTACCAAGCGGACCAGGGTGCGGGTCGGTGACCGGATCAGGTTGCTGACCGCAGGGGGCGGCGGGCACGGGGATCCGTGCGAGCGCGACCCGGAGCTGGTCCGCCGCGACGTCGCCGAGGGCTATGTCTCTGCCGACGCCGCCCGCAGGATCTACGGGATCGACGGTGTCTGAGACGGTGTCCGAAACGGTGTCCGAGCGGGCCGGCACGGCTCCGCCGCGGGTGGACGGCGCGACGGTCGAGGTGGTGCGCAGCCATCTCGCCTCGGCCGCCGAGGAGATGCGGGCCACGCTCGTGCGTACCGCCTTCAACCCGGTCATCTACGAGGTCTTCGACTTCGGCATCTCCGTCTACGACTCCGGCCTGCGCCTGGTCGCCGAGTCGACGGGGCTGAGCCGCTTCCTCGGCGCCAACGACTACTCCATCCGCAAGGGTGTGGAGTACGTGGGGCGGGAGAACCTGCGTCCGGGTGATGTGGTGCTGTTGAACTACCCGTACTGGAACGCGGCGCACGCCTATGA
>NZ_JBFAOJ010000264.1:0-1522 GCF_040675205.1 Streptosporangium sp. NPDC049644
AATCCGGGGTGTGGACTTCCGCCTCGGGAGTAAAGCTCGGAGAAAAGGTAATCGGCGGTTACGTGTCCTATCACGACTCGTCGAATTCAGGTGCTGCATATTGTCCGGAGGGAGCGGTTCTCATTGGCTTGATTAATGACAAAAGCCTCGATAGTTACCATATGGCTTGCCAAGTTCTGAAATAGCTTTACATGCAAAACTGCTTTTTGCCAATCCGGGGTGTGGCGGGGAGCTACTCCTGGTGAGCGTTGGGGAGGGTCTTACTTCTATGCAAGTTGGGCCGGTGGCGGATGTGGCGGTGGGAACCCTCTAACGGGTGCTTGCAGTTGCCCTACAGGTTATAACGCTTACACGCAGTTCGCAGTGGCGGTGGGTGGATGTCAGCCCTGTATTTCCTACGGCTGTTATAAGCCATAGACGATCTTGCCAATCCGGTGTGTGGAAAGGCGGCAACGGAAGCGCAGGAACGCTAACTACACTTTGCGCCATGTGCTACGCCCGGTTTGATGGAATAAATAATACGGGCAGCATCCTTATGATCACTGCCTACTACGGCAAAGTCGTTCTAAACAACAATTACAATGAAGACCAGAACGTGTATGAGTTAAGTGGATACGTAGGTGGGACCAGAGTAGTCAATTCACTAAACGCCAATAGAGCGTATTCCAAATCAACCTCAATCACCTTCTTTGTGCCGGCGGGATCAGCTTACTCAATAACCTCAAATCCGCCGAATCAATCAAGCGGGCCTGGCCGATTCTATGCCTATGCTGTTTACTAGCTTGCCAATCCGGAGCGTGGAAAGGGAGCGGTATAACTAGCGCTGCCACAGTGATACGGGTTGGCAATCCTTGTAGATGCGCCGCAAACGAAATACGCACCGGATGTTCCGGAAAACAGTCGAGCAGCTACGACACATACGCAGTCGAACCTAACCTTTGCTACGGCGAAGGCGGGCCTGCCCAATGTATCTGCGCCCGCTTCGAATAAGCTTGCCAATCCGGGGTGTGGTCACCGGGAGAGTCAACAGAGATACAAAGCGGCTCGGTGTATACATCTATCTGCGGGAGCTATTGGTTGAACGCCCCGGAGTCAATTTGCAATAACCTTCCATATACCGATGTTGTGTTTTCAGAACCAATGGCGTCTCCACCGCAGATAATTGTCGCTTCTACCAGGCTCTTTCCATTTACTCCATGCGCTGCAGGAGCATCAGATGCGATAGACCATGTGGTAGCAAGTGTGACCCGCTTTGGATTCAGGCTATATGGAGGTGCTAGTCCTTCTTCAACAGCGTCTGGTTCTTGCGGATCAGCTGCTGTAAATGGACGTGCAGTTAGTGGCTTCTCGTGGCTCGCGCTTAATAAGAAGCCTTGATTGCCAATCCGGGGTGTGGACATCCAATGGCGGCTTAGGGACACCAAGCGAGTATTCAACTTCTTATTACCGCCCTAAAAGTGTAGGGGGTTGGGGCGGAACACTTATTATCGGAGCCCTCAAGATCTGCACCATAACTTCAAAC
>NZ_JBFAOJ010000265.1:0-1481 GCF_040675205.1 Streptosporangium sp. NPDC049644
GATCTCATCATCACGCCGCCAGGCCGCCCGCAGCCCCTGGAACAGCGGCCCGTAGCTCAGCCCGCCCTCGGCGAGCTGCTCATACAGACCGTCCAGCTCGATCGCGGACGCCCCCCGCGGCGGCCAGACCTCGGTGTCGAGTCGCTCGCCGTTCTGCTCGCCGGCGGCGAGGACGCCGACAGCGTGCCGTACCCACGGCTCGTCTTCGGCGGCCTGAGCAGGCCGGGTGTGGATGCTCAGGTCACGTCTGCCCGACTCCTCCGGACCCACCCACACCTGCACCGCGACGGCGTCGGTCTCGGTGAGTACGAGCGGCGCGGCCAGGGTCAGCTCTTCCACCACGTCGCAGCCGACCTGGTCGCCGGCGCGGATCGCCAGCTCCAGGAAGGCGGTGCCGGGGAACAGCACCTTCCCGTCCACGACGTGATCGGCCAGCCAGCCTTGCGACCGCAGCGAGAGCTGGCCGGTCAGCAGGACGCCGTCCGAAGCTGCCAGCGCCACGGCGGCGCCCAGCAGAGGATGCCCCGCCGCGGCCTGCCCCAGGTTGCGAAGGTCGCCCATTCGCTGGGAGCGGGGCCAGTACCACTCGTGCTGGAACGGGTAGGTGGGCAGGTCGACGCGGCGTCCGCGCGGGAGCACCGCCTGCCAGTCGATCGGCACCCCGCGCACGTGCAGCTCGGCCAGGGCGGTCATCGCCGCCGCGTGCTCGTCGCGGTCCTTGCGCACCATCGGCACGAGCACGGCATCGTGCGCGTCCACCTCGGCGGCGAGGGTGTCGGCGGCCATGGCCGTCAGGGTGCCTTCGGGGCCCAGCTCCAGATACGCCCGTACGCCCTGGCGGTGCAGCGTCCGGACGCCCTCGGCGAAGCGGACCGCGCCGCGAACCTGGTTCACCCAGTAGTCCGGCGAGCACAGCTCCTCGTCCGTGGCCACCTCGCCGGTCAGGTTCGAGACCACCTGAATCTCCGGCGGACTGTACGTCAGGGTCCGGGCCAGGGCGCGGAAGTCCTCCAGCATCGGCTCCATCAACGGCGAATGGAACGCGTGCGACACCCGAAGCCGCCGAGTCTTGTGCCCCCGCTCCGCCAGCGTGTCCGCGAGTTCGAGCACGGCCTGCTCGACCCCGGAGATCACCACCGAGCGCGGACCGTTGACGGCAGCGATCGACACCTCGTTCTCACACCCGGCCAGCAGCTCGGCGACCTCCTCATCGGACGCCTGCACCGCCACCATCGCCCCGCCGACCGGGAGCGCCTGCATCAGCCGCGCCCGGGCCGCGACCAGGGCGCAGGCATCCTGAAGGGACAGCACCCCGGCCACATGCGCCGCGGTGATCTCCCCGATCGAATGCCCGGCCAGCACCTCCGGCCGCACACCCCACGACTCCACCAGCCGGAACAACGCCGTCTCCACCGCGAACAACGCCGGCTGCGCCCACCCGGTCTGGTCCAGCGCCTCCGCCTCCGCCGTGCCCGGCTCGG
>NZ_JBFAOJ010000266.1:0-1467 GCF_040675205.1 Streptosporangium sp. NPDC049644
CGAGGACACCAGCCGGAACAACGCCGTCTCCACCGCGAACAACGCCGGCTGCGCCCACCCGGTCTGGTCCAGCGCCTCCGCCTCCGCCGTGCCCGCCTCGGCGAACAGCACCTCCCGCAACGACCCATCCAGCAACGGATCCAGTCCGGCGATCACCTCATCCAACGCCCGCGCGAACACCGGGAACCGGTCATACAACTCCCGGCCCATCCCCGCCCGCTGACTGCCCTGACCGGTGAACAACACCGCAAGCCTCGGCTCCGCCGCGGCCACCCCCAGCACCACACCCGCACCCGGCAGGTCCTCGGCCACCGCACCCAGACCGGCCAGCACCCCCTCGCGGTCACTCGCCAGCACCACCGCGCGATGCTCGAACGCCGACCGCGTCGTGGCCAGCGAGAACGCCAGATCTCCCAAGGCGGGCTCATCGTGGCCCGTCACATGCGCGGCCAGTTGCCCGGCCTGCGCCCGCAACGCCCCGGCCGTACGACCCGACACCAGCACCGGAACGACATCGCTGACCCCACCGGCATCCGGTGCCTGATCCTGCGAAGCGTTTATCGCCTGTTCGATGATCACGTGGGCGTTGGTGCCGCTGATCCCGAACGAGGACACCCCCGCCCGCCACGGCCGCTCCACCCCAGGCCACGCCCTAGCCTCGGTCAGCAGCTCCACCGCACCCGCCGACCAGTCCACATGCGACGACGGCGCATCCACATGCAACGTCATGGGCAGCACCCCGTGCCGCATCGCCATGACCATCTTGATCACACCCGCCACACCGGCAGCGGCCTGGGTGTGACCGATGTTCGACTTGATCGACCCCAGCAGCAGCGGCCGATCCTCGTCCCGGTCTTTGCCATAGGTGGCGAGAAGCGCCTGTGCCTCGATCGGGTCACCCAGCGTCGTACCGGTCCCGTGCGCCTCGACCGCGTCCACCTCAGACGGCGAAAGCCCCGAAGCGGCCAGCGCCTGGCGGATCACCCGCTGCTGCGACGGGCCGTTCGGCGCCGTCAGACCATTCGAGGCGCCATCCTGGTTGACCGCCGACCCGCGCACCAGGGCCAGCACCTGATGACCGTTGCGCTGCGCGTCCGACAGCCGCTCCAGCACCACCATCCCGACGCCCTCGGCCCAACTCGTGCCATCGGCCGCATCCGCGAACGCCTTGCACCGGCCATCGCCGGCCAGCCCGCCCTGAGCGCTGAAGTCGATGAACGCCCCCGGCGACGCCATCACCGTCACACCACCGGCCAGCGCCAAAGAGCACTCACCCGAGCGCAGCGCCTGCGCCGCCAAGTGAATCGTCACCAGCGAGGACGAACACGCCGTGTCCACCGTCATCGCCGGCCCCTCCAGGCCCAGCACGTAGGAGATCCGGCCCGACAGCACACTGCCCGCGTTACCGGTCCCGAAGAAGCTCATCACATCCGGCGGGAACTCCACACTGGAGGCATAATCGTGATA
>NZ_JBFAOJ010000267.1:0-1447 GCF_040675205.1 Streptosporangium sp. NPDC049644
ACTAACCGGTCCCCTTAACGTTCCAGCACCGGGCAGGCGTCAGTCCGTATACATCGTCTTACGACTTCGCACGGACCTGTGTTTTTAGTAAACAGTCGCTTCCCCCTGGCCTCTGCGACCCCCACCAGCTCAGAACGCAAAGGTTCGTCACCAGCGAAGGCCCCCCTTCTCCCGAAGTTACGGGGGCAATTTGCCGAGTTCCTTAACCACAGTTCACCCGATCGCCTTAGTATTCTCTACCTGACCACCTGAGTCGGTTTAGGGTACGGGCCGCCACGACACTCACTAGAGGCTTTTCTCGGCAGCATAGGATCACCCACTTCGCCACAATCGGCTCGGCATCACATCTCAGACTCAATGTGTTGCGGATTTGCCTACAACACGTCCTACATGCTTACCCCAGGACTACCATCGCCTGGGCTGGGCTACCTTCCTGCGTCACCCCATCGCTTACCTACTACCAGTTCAGGCCAGGCGTTCAGTCTCACCCACACCCCGAAGGGCGTTAGGGACTTAAGGACCCTTAGTATCACTGGATTCAGTATTGGCGCATCGTAGCGGGTACGGGAATATCAACCCGTTGTCCATCGACTACGCCTGTCGGCCTCGCCTTAGGTCCCGACTTACCCTGGGCGGATTAGCCTGCCCCAGGAACCCTTGGTCATCCGGCGCAGAAGTTTCTCACTTCTGATTCGCTACTCATGCCTGCATTCTCACTCGCACAGCCTCCACAACTGGATCACTCCGCTGCTTCGCCGGCCGCACGACGCTCCCCTACCCATCCACACACCTAAACCACAAAGGCTCGGATACATGTGTGAATGCCACGACTTCGGCGGTGTACTTGAGCCCCGCTACATTGTCGGCGCGGAATCACTTGACCAGTGAGCTATTACGCACTCTTTCAAGGGTGGCTGCTTCTAAGCCAACCTCCTGGTTGTCACTGCGACTCCACATCCTTTCCCACTTAGCACACGCTTAGGGGCCTTAGTCGGTGGTCTGGGCTGTTTCCCTCTCGACTACGGAGCTTATCCCCCGCAGTCTCACTGCTGCGCTCTCACTTACCGGCATTCGGAGTTTGGCTGACGTCAGTAACCTTGTCGGGCCCATTAGCCATCCAGTGCTCTACCTCCGGCAAGAAACACGCAACGCTGCACCTAAATGCATTTCGGGGAGAACCAGCTATCACGGAGTTTGATTGGCCTTTCACCCCTAAACACAGGTCATCCCCCAGGTTTTCAACCCTGGTGGGTTCGGTCCTCCACGCGGTCTTACCCGCGCTTCAACCTGCCCATGCCTAGATCACTCCGCTTCGGGTCTACAGCATGCGACTCAAACGCCCTATTCAGACTCGCTTTCGCTACGGCTCCCCCACACGGGTTAACCTCGCCACACACCATAACTCGCAGGCTCATTCTTCAAAAGGCACGCAGTCACATCACAAACA
>NZ_JBFAOJ010000268.1:0-1442 GCF_040675205.1 Streptosporangium sp. NPDC049644
GCCTCAATCCAGTAACTGTGTTGCACTCAGCTCCTGCAACCGCCCATCCTTTTATTGTCGGCTCTAACCGCCGGGCAAGCTACCTTGGCGGAAGAATATCAGAGCGCCCAAAAAGCATCGCCGGAGTGGCGGACACCGGTTATCGCCGAATATGGAAAAGTACGGCCATACCCGGATGCTGCCGCACAGCTTGATCCGGAGCAGACCTACAAAGTTGTTTTCAATGTCACTAAAGCTGCGCAGGATGAGAACAACGTGGTGCCTGGGCTGGAGAGTGCGGCGCGCTTTGTAAACCTGGCGGGACTTGCCAAAGTTCCAGGCAAAAACCTGGAACTGGTGGCCGTTCTCAACGGGCCGGCCACCTCTGCCGCACTGGGCGATGATGCCTATCTAAAACGACATCAACGCACGAACCCAAACCGCAAATTGATTGCTGCTCTTAATGAAGCAGGTGTCGACGTCATGGTGTGCGGCCAAGCCTTGGCACATAAAGGTTTCTCGACCACCGAAGTTGCGAATGACGTTACCGTCGCGGTGGCCGCCCTGACGGTTTTAGCGAAGTACCAGAGTGCCGGTTACGCGTTAATCCCCAATTGAGGTAGGGCTAATAGAGCACGCCACAAGCAAGGGATTAATTTCAAAATTTAATTCGCTAATGCTTTGCGTCAAGCATTTGCGGCTGTTGAGAGCGTGATGTGGTGCCGGGATTTGGACAAGCGGCGCAATTTGTAAAATTGGCGGGGCTTTATAAAATTTACAGCGGATAACCGTTAGTCACGAGCTCACCGCCTTTGCTATACCGAGCAACAAAACCTACCCTGACCCCTCACTGAATTAATGACTATGCACAGTGGAATGCCCGTTTATGGCGCGTGGCCAAGCTAGATGTTTCGCCATCACTAAACTAGGACAGACGTTACCACATTCTAATAAATTCTGGAGCGCTTTGCGGGCTGCCGATCCCTATCGTGGTACTTTTTTTTGCAACCCTTAAGCCAGATCAAAAGGAGGCGAAACAGATGACCAAATTCCGCGAACTTTTCCCTGGTATTTGGCTGGGTCCTCAACCTGCGTACGAGGATTTGTCAGAGCTTGAAGGACAGGGAGTGGAGGCGGTAATCGATTTCCGCATGCCGAGCGAGACACTCTCTTCAAATGCGGAACTCACCAAGCGGCACGGCTTCAGCTACATCAATATTCCGCTCAGTCGAGACAATCCTGATCCGGACGCCGTCGAGGAGTTAGATCAGGCGCTGAACAATCAGCCAGGGCCGTACTTATTGCACTGTGGCAGCGGTATACGCGCCATTACAATCTATCTACTGCGCGAGGCCAAACGGCAAGGATGGTCGGCGGAGCAGGTCGAGAACGAGGCGAAAGAGCGCGGCTTTGATCTCACGGGAGCGCCGGGTTTACTTCGCCTCACTCGAGACTACCTGGCT
>NZ_JBFAOJ010000269.1:0-1376 GCF_040675205.1 Streptosporangium sp. NPDC049644
CGCATCACCACCATCGACGCCGACACCGTCAGCGTCACCGCCACAGATCCCGCGGACGCGCCCGTCATCACCATCGACGCCCTCACCCTCCGCTCAAGCAGCCCGCTCTCGGAGGAGCACACTCCCGTCACATCGAGGAGCCGCCCGACCCGGACCGTCCGTCGCCGTGCCGGCAATGCCGACACCGCGCGTTCCTTCGCCGCCGAACTGGCCGGTCTCACTCCAGGTCAACAGCACGACCGGCTCCTGCGGATCGTCCAGGCCCACGTGGCGACCGTTCTCGGGCATGTCGACTCCGGCACCCTCGACCCAGAGCAGCAGTTCAAGGCTCTCGGCTTCACCTCCCTCAACGCGCTCGAACTTCGCAAGCAGCTCGGCCGGACCACGGGCTGCGACCTTCCCCCGACCGTCGTCTTCGACCACCCCACGCCACGGGCCCTGGCAACTCATCTCTACGAGCAGGTAGCCGGTGTCGCATCCGCCGCCGTTCCAGCACCGGTCGGGATGGAGACGGACGAGCCGATCGCGGTGGTGGGGATCGGTTGCCGTTTCCCCGGCGGGGTGACGTCCGCGGCGGAGCTGTGGGACGTGGTCGAGGCGGGAAGGGAGGTGAGTGTCGAGTTCCCGGTGGATCGTGGCTGGGATCTGGACCGGTTGTTCGGCTCCGATCCGGATGAGTCGGGTACGACGTATGTTCGGCGCGGTGGGTTCCTGGATGACGCGGCCGGGTTCGACGCGGAGTTCTTCGGTATCTCGCCTCGTGAGGCGTTGGGGATGGATCCGCAGCAGCGGTTGCTGTTGGAGGTCGCCTGGGAGGCGGTGGAGAGGGCGGGCATCGATCCGCGCAGCCTGACCGGGACTCCCACCGGGGTCTTCGCGGGTACGTGGTCTCATGAGTATGGTGCCGGGAGCTCCGAAGCCGTTGAGGGCCACCGGCTGACCGGAGTGGCGGCCAGCGTGGCGTCCGGCCGCATCGCGTACACGCTGGGCTTGGAGGGGCCGGCGATCACGGTGGACACCGCGTGTTCCTCCTCACTGGTGGCCGTGCATCTGGCCGCTCAGGCGTTGCGCCGGGGTGAGTGCGCGATGGCACTGGCCGGTGCTGTCACGGTCATGGCCTCCACCGACCTGTTCGTGGACTTCGCCCGACAGCGCGTGCTGGCGGCGGATGGCAGGACGAAGGCGTTCGGTGCCGGTGCCGACGGCATGGTGGCGAGTGAGGGCGCCGGGATGCTGCTGCTGGAGAGGTTGTCCGACGCCCGTCGTCTGGGTCACCGGGTACTGGCGGTGGTTCGTGGGTCGGCCATCAACCAGGACGGGGCCTCCAATGGTCTGACGGCTCCCCATGGTCCTTCGCAGCAGCGTGTCATTCGTGC
>NZ_JBFAOJ010000270.1:0-1360 GCF_040675205.1 Streptosporangium sp. NPDC049644
GTTTAATTGCGTGGCTCTAAAGACTCCCCATCTCCCGTCGCCCCGCCCCCCCCCTCGCGCCCGGCGCGGGCGGCCTCGCTTTACACATAACCCCCCCCCCCCCCCCCCGTCCCGGACCACGTGGTCCGGGACGGCTTTTTTCTGGGCGGGTGAGGGTGCTGGTGTGCTCGACGGTTTCATAAGCCGTTGTGGGCGGGTTCGATTCCCGCACCCGCTACCAAACCTCTGTGGCGCAGTGGAGAGCGCGCCTGCTTGCGGAGCAGGAGGCCGCTGGTTCGATTCCAGCCAGAGGTGCTGTACCGGGAAACCGGATGCCTACCGTGGCCGAACACCCCGATACGGGAGTGCGCCCCAGTGCGACCTTCCTCGTCGAAGGCCCGGATCCACACCAGGGCCGAGGCTGCGGCATCGCCGTGGCGGAACCGGCCGGCAGATCGCCCGGCAGGACGGCCCGTCGCTTCATGGATCGTGATCCTTCTCGAAAAGATGATGTTTCGGGAACATCATCTTTGCAGTTGGTCGTGCCGACCCGAGGGGGTACCGGGACTCCTGTTCGGTTCTAGGTGGTCGCCTAGAACGTGTTCGGGGGGATGAGGATGGTCGGTTCCGTGGGCGAGAGTCAGGCCGGTGGCCTGCCGGTGAGCCTGAAACTGCCCGGGATCGTGCTGGGCGTGGGGTTGGGCGGGTTCGCCGACGGGATCCTGCTGCACCAGCTGTTGCAGTGGCATCACATGCTCACCGGCACCGACAGCGACAACATCGGGGTGAAGTACTACTCGCCGTACACGGTGCCGGGGTTGGAGATGAACACGGTGTGGGACGGCATCTTCCACACGGTGTGCTGGCTGGCGGTGCTGTGCGGGCTGGCGCTGCTGTACGGACGGCTGGCCCACAACCGGCGGCGGGCTTGGACGTCACGGGTGCTGTGGGGCTGGATCCTGGTGGGATGGGGGTTGTTCAACCTCGTCGAGGGCGTGATCGACCATCACCTCCTGGCCATCCACCACGTGCGCGGCGGACCTTACCGGCTCTGGTGGGACCTGGGCTTCCTCCTTCTGGGCGCGCTGCTGGTCGTCGGCGGCCACCTGCTGCAGCGCAGCGGCGAGCCCTTGCGACCGCGCGACGCCGACGACGGGGGCGGTCTCCGGTGAGTCCTTTGTCCGCCCACGGAGCGCACGGTCATGGGCATGACGGCGGATCGGGCGAGCTGCTCGCGCTGTTGCCGGTGGCGGCCGTGGCGCTCCTGGCCGCCTGCTACCTGCTGCTGTGGCGGCGCGCCCGCCACCGCAACCTCGCGCGCGCACCCCAGGGTGCGCGCGCCGCGGGTTTCATCAACAGCAGCACCCAGCACACCGCGGCC
>NZ_JBFAOJ010000271.1:0-1273 GCF_040675205.1 Streptosporangium sp. NPDC049644
TGAGCTTCCCCCCATAGCCCGGACACCGGCGGTGTGTCATCAGGCTCCAGGGTCCGGCGGCTGGTGACGCCGCTCGTACTCGTTGGGGCTGAGCATTCCGATACCGGAATGCCGCCTATAGGGGTTGTACCAGCACTCGATCCATTCAAACACCGCGTTGGCGAGTTCTGCTCTTGTTGCCCATTTCTTGGTGTCGAGCAGTTCGAGTTGCATCGTCCCCCAGAACGATTCCATCATCGCGTTGTCAAAACAATCACCGACCGTTCCCATCGAGCCCATCAATCCGGCCTTTCGGAGTCGCTGCCCGAACGCCCAGGACGTGAACTGACAGCCGTGATCGGAATGAAGAATGGTTGACCCACCCTCCGGAGTACGACGGGTGACGGCCATGGAAAGCGCGTTGACGACCAGCTCCGTCGTCTGGCGTTCCGCCATCGACCAGCCGATGATCCGGCGTGAATAGGCGTCCATAACCGCCGCGCAATACAGTTTCCCCTCGCTCGTGGGATGCTCGGTGATATCGGTCAGCCAGAGCCGGTCGGGGGCTGCGACGGTGAACGCCTGGCCGACGAGGTCGTCTTCGGTCGCGACGTTGACCGGGTTGCGGCGGCCTCGCCGCCGATAGGCGCCCCGCAGCCCGGCGCGGCGCATGAGCCGCTCGACACGCTTGCGGTTCACCGCCAGACCCAGGCCGAGCGTCAACTCGGCGTGCACGCGTGGCGAGCCGTAGCTACCGCGGGACTCGACATGGATCTCGCGGATGATTTTCGTGAGTTCGGTATTCTCCTGTTCCCTGGCGGATGCTGGCCGGCCGAGCCAATCGTGGTATCCCGAGCGCGACACCTTCAGCACTCGGCAGGCCACCGCGATAGGGATATCGTCGTCGGCGAGTTCACGGACCAGCGAGTACGCTATTTTGGGAGAACGTTCTCACGCGCGAAATACGCGGCTGCGCGTTTGAGGATCTCGTTTTCCAGCTCCAGCTGTTTGTTCTTGCGTCGCAGCTCGGCGATTTCGGCTTTCTCGGCCGTCGTAAGCCGACCCGACGTTTGCCCTTCCTGGTCGGCGTCGGCCTGGGCCAGCCAGTTTTGCAAGCAGGAGCGGCTGATTCCCAGTTCCTTGGCCAGAGTGATGATCGGTTTGTCACCGAGTCGGGCCAGCGCGACGGCGCGCTCACGAAACTCAGGCGAGTGAGGTGCAGGCACGAGTCTCTTCCTTCCCAGCCGACGCAAGTCGACTCAGACGAGGTGTCCGTCCTGCGGGGGGAACCTCA
>NZ_JBFAOJ010000272.1:0-1262 GCF_040675205.1 Streptosporangium sp. NPDC049644
CGCCTGGGTTCTAGTGCTTGTCGCAACACACCTGATCATTAGGGGCGTGTTGATGGCGAGGCGAGGACCCAAGCGCAGGTTGGATGTCGAGTCGGAGTACTGGCGGCTGGTGCTGTCAGGCGTGGGGACGGTCGATGCATGCCGTGCTGTAGGCGTCGGGCGCAAGACCGGGTACCGATGGCGGGCGGAGAATGGAGGGCTCCCTCCGACGCGGCTGGCTGAGACCGCCCGATCGAGCCGGTTCCTGTCGCTGCTGGAGCGGCAGCGAATCGCCACCTTGCGGGCGCAGGGCCTGGGAGTACGCGCGATAGCCGAACGGCTCGGGCGATCTCCCTCGACCGTCAGCCGAGAGCTGCGCCGCAACACACTTCAACACGACCGGGGCGTCTATGACGGCGACCTGGCTCATGTGCGGGCGCGGCAACGAGCCCGGCGCCCACGCCAAGGTCGCCTGCTGGCAGATGAAGGTCTGCGAGCGGAGGTTCAGGCCAAGCTGGAGGTGGAGTGGAGCCCCGAGCAGATCGCCGCCTACCTGCGCCGGAGCCGGCCCGACCGGCCGAGCTGGCACATCTGCCACGAGACGATCTACCGGGCGCTCTACCAGGGAGGAAAGGGCGGATTGAGCCGGAAACTCACGCGTCGGCTGCGCACCGGACGGCCTCTGCGCAAACGCCGCCGCCGATCTAACCGACGCAGCCCTCGCTTCATCGCGCCCGCGCTGCTCATCGGAGGCCGTCCGAGCGTGGTCGAGCAACGTCGGCGTGTCGGGGACTGGGAGGGCGACCTGATCATCGGGCGTCTGAACCAGTCCGCCATCGCCACGCTCGTCGACCGCAAGAGCCGCTACGTGCGCCTGGTCGCGCTTCCGATCCGCCATGACGCGCAGGCCGTTCGTGATGGCCTCATCGCCGTACTGCTCGACATGCCGCCGGCAGTGCGGCTGACGCTGACCTGGGACCAAGGGGCGGAGATGGCCCACCATGACCAGATAGCCGCTTACCTGAGCGAAGGCGTGTTCTTCGCCCAGCCGGGCAGCCCATGGCAGCGCGGCACCAACGAGAACACCAACGGGCTGCTTCGCCAGTACTTCCCCAAACGCACCGACCTGTCCGTCCATACCGCAGCCGACCTGCGCACCATTGAAGAGCGTCTCAACACTCGCCCCCGCAAGACACTCGGCTGGCGCACTCCAGCCGACGTTTTTGATCAAGCTCTGGCACTATGACTATCCGTCACCGTTGCGATGATCACTCGAATTCACC
>NZ_JBFAOJ010000273.1:0-1251 GCF_040675205.1 Streptosporangium sp. NPDC049644
TGTCGGGCACCGGCTACACGGCAGGTGGAGAGACGCTCAGCGTGGTGTCGTTCGCTGAGCTCGGAAGTACAGGCAAGGCGGGCTGGAAGTTCGATCCGGTCGGCTGGGCCGACTCCACGATCACCGACGCTGAGGGCGGGTTGATCTACGCGCCTGGCCTGTCGGACCGGTGTGTGCTCTTCCGCCGCTTCGGCCAGGCGTACTCCACCCAGGACGGGTTATTCGAAATTACGTTCCATTCTGATGGGGCGTGGCGGCAAAACCTTCTAGGCGCGACCGCTTAACCCGACCTTCCCCTGATGCCTCACCGAACCGGTGGGGCTTTTTTCATGCCTGGATTCGGAGAGACCGCATGGCCAAGTCTGGCTACTCGATCACCACTGAGGGCGCCGTCACCCTGACCGGAGGCACAGCCCGAACCATCCTCGGCGTCAAGTCAGGCGCCACCACCGCCAACCACGGCGTTGACCTGCGAAAGCTCCGAGTCGGATTCAACGGCACGTCGGCCAGCGCGGTCCCGGTGCTCGTCGAGGTGTGCGCGGCCACGTTCGCCACGAACGCCCCCGGCACGCAGTCCACGAGCGTGACCGTACGGCAGGCGTACGGCCGACTCGTCGGCACCGGCTTCACCGCCGCGAAAGCGTGGAATGCGTCGAACGAACCGACCGTGCTGACCGTCATCGAGGAGTTTCTTCTCACCCCGAACGGCGGCTTGGTGCTCTACGAATGGGCGCTTGCCGAGGGGCCGGACTCCGCTCTCGGGGAGGGCTTCGCGTTGCGCTGCACCGCTCCTGCCGGGGTGGACGTGCGGGCCGGTCTGTGGTTCGAGAGGGCTTAGCCAGTGGCGATAGCCCTGCGCGCGGTCGCCTCCACCACCCCGAATGACGTCGGATCGTTCACTGTCAGCAAACCCACCGGCACCCTCACAGGCGACATTCTGATCGTTTTCCACAGCATCGAGACGGGCACTCTCGCGCAGATGGGCACCCCGACCGGGGGGTCGACCTGGCAGTCCTTAGCGACACGCAACAGCGGCACCGACTATGACATGAAGACGAAAGTCTGGTGGAAGGTCGCAGGAAGTAGCGAACCGTCCACTTATGGGTTCACGCAAAACAGCGGCGGTACCGGGTGTGTAGCGATCGCCGCCATCTCAGGGGCCGACGGATCCGTGACGCCAGTCGTTGCCCAATCAGGTGCCGACGAGTTCATCGCTACCGTCCCGACTCCCTCGACGACCCCGACGGGCGC
>NZ_JBFAOJ010000274.1:0-1177 GCF_040675205.1 Streptosporangium sp. NPDC049644
TACTGACGAAGAAATCCGGGCGTCATGCGTTGCTCAGGGCACTCATTCTCGCTGTTTTCCCAGGTGGCAACCTGGAGGTATGAGGTACTCCGACAGAAGCGGGGGATTGTCCGACACAGAGCGAGCGCGGCGCGAGGCGCTGCGGCTTCGGGCAGCGGACATGTTCTCCGGAGGAATCCAACCACCGCGGGTGGCCCGCCTGCTGGACGTAACGCGCAAATCCGCCTGTGAGTGGCATCGGGCCTGGCGGAAAGGCGGTAAAGCCGCACTGCGCTCCAAGGGCACCGCTGGAACCGGCTGCAAGCTCACCGATGAGCAAGTGGACCGACTGGAGGCGTTGCTGGAGGAGGGCGCGGCCGCGCATGGCTGGCAGGACCAGCGCTGGACCAGCCCGCGCATCGCGATGCTGATCGCCGAGAAGTTCCACATCCGCTACACCCCGCGCGCAGTGGCCTACCTGCTGGAGCGGCTGGGCTGGTCGTTCCAGGTACCGGCGCACCGAGCCGCCCAGCGCGACGACGAACAGGTGGCCACCTGGGTCAAGCGGACCTGGCCCGCGATAAAAGCACCCGGGCGGCCTGGGGCTCCTGGCTCGTGTTCGCCGACGAGTCCGGCCAGAGCCTGAGGCCGCCCAAGGGCAGAACCTGGGCCCGAAAAGGCCGCACGCCGGTCCTGCCGGCCGCATACAGCGGATCCGGGCGCACCTCGATCGCCGGACTGGTGTGCGCCAAACCCGGTGAGCGCACGCGTCTGATCTACCGCACGCTCACCTACCGCCGCCGCAAGAACGAGCCCAAGGGGTTCGGCGTCGAGCACTTCCAGGTCCTGCTGCAGGCCGCGCATACCCAGTTGGGCGGGCCGATCTCGCTGGTGTGGGACAGCCTGCCCGAGCACGTCAGCGCTGAGATGCGCACCTGGATCGCCGCCCAAGGCGACTGGCTGCTGGTCTACCGGCTGCCACCGTACGCCCCTGATCTCAACCCGGCCGAGGGCATCTGGTCCAACCTGCGCACCAGGCTGCTCAACTTCACCATCGACGGCATTGACCAGCTCACCGTGCTGATCAGAAGCCGGCTCAAGCCGCTGCAGTACCGGTCCGACCTGTTGGACGGGTTCATCGCCGAGACCGGACTCGTGATCTCCGATCCGGCATAACCTCCAGCTTTCTTCCTCAGTA
>NZ_JBFAOJ010000275.1:0-1156 GCF_040675205.1 Streptosporangium sp. NPDC049644
CACGCGGCTTGCCGGCGGCGGTACGCGCGCTGGGCGGCGACCCTCCGACACGACGCTGAGCAGTATGCGGCATCCTCGCGAGGATGCTCTCTCCCCCGCCCGTCGTCCTGCCAGCGGAACTCCCGCCCACAGCCGGAGAGAGCGCACGTTTTCACATCGGGCAGGGTGCCGCGGCCTCGGCAGGTCGGGCAGGACTCGCTCACGACGCCCGCCGGCGGGTCTTGGCGCCCTCGATCGCTTCCTGCGCCCTGCCTTCGTACTCATCGACCGTCATGACCATGGGGCCGCCGCGGGAGGCTCCGCAGTCGCGGTTGCGGCACTCGATGCGGTCTTCGCCCTCGATTTGGGAGAGCGTCGCGAGGTGGCACTGCGGGCAACGCAGCTGCTTGGAGATGCGGCGGGGGCGGGTTTTCGCGGCGGAGGACAGGCGGTTGTGCCAGTACAGGATGCCGGTGCCGAATCCTTCGGCGAAGTCTGGGCGGGTGAGAATGTCGTCCAGGTGGGTGAGGAACCATGCGACCGACGAGGTGAGAGCAGGGGCGGCTTCCCCGCGGTGCGGGGATGTCGGCCAGCCGCGCGAGGACCGGTATTCGTTCTCCCATTCGCGGAGCCAGCGGACGAGCTCGTCGAGGTCGTCGTGTGCTGGCGATGGGGAGTTCGGTTCCGGGGAGGACGACACCCGCTCGCCGAGGTTGATGGAGCCGTGCCCGTCGCCGGCCATGAGGCGTAGCGCCATCTGCTCGTCAAGGTCGGTGAGGGCAGACCGTACCGCGGACGCGTCCGACAGGCACCAGACGGGTGTGCCGGCCGTCCAGCGGAGGGAAGGCTCATCGGGGCGGACAGGCTCTGGGCCGCGGGCGTCGTCGGCGGCGTTCGCCCAGGCGTCCATCTCTGCCTGCCATGCGGCGAGGTCGCGGGCGTGTTCCTCCGCCCTGCGGCGCTGAGATGCGTTGCAGCGACCGATGCAAACTCGATCGGACATTGGTGGCCTCCCCGAGGTCGTACGCTTGGGACAGGCTCTGGTGACGGTGGGGCCGGTGAGGTTGGCGGGCGGTCCTCCGGTGGGCGGGGGGCCGCTTCTGCTTTCTAGCGTTCCGCGGCGTCGAGTTCTTCCCGTCCGAGCTGCCCGAGCCAGTCGCCGACGTCGACCAGGTCC
>NZ_JBFAOJ010000276.1:0-1149 GCF_040675205.1 Streptosporangium sp. NPDC049644
TCGCGGCGGGTGATGGTGAGGTGGTGGCGGATCTGCCGGCCGCGGCGGTGTGGGGTCTGGTGCGTAGTGCGCAGTCGGAGAACCCAGGCAGGTTCCTGTTGATCGATATGGATCGGGAGTCTCCGCTGTCGGGGCTGCCGGGGATGTCGGTGTCCGAGGAGCCGCAGATGGCGGTGCGCGGAGGCGAGGTGCTGGTGCCGCGCCTGGCACGGGTGGCGCCCGGCCCTGACCTGGACGGAGAGGCAAGTCAGGTCTGGAACCCGGAGGGAACCGTGCTGATCACCGGTGGTACCGGTGGTCTGGGCGCGTTGTTCGCGCGGCATGTGGTGGCCGAGCGGGGTGTGCGGCGTCTGCTGTTGACCAGCCGCCGGGGCCTGGACGCTCCGGGCGCGGTGGAGTTGCAGGCCGAGCTGATCGCGCACGGCGTCGAGGTCACCGTCGCGGCGTGCGACATGGCCGACCGGGACGCGGTGGCGGCCCTGCTGGCGCAGGTCCCGGTCGAACATCCGCTGACCGCGGTGATCCACACCGCCGGTGTGCTGGCCGACGGGACGATCATGTCGCTGACGCCCGAGCGGCTGGACAGCGTGCTGCGGCCGAAGGTCGACGCCGCCTGGCATCTGCACGAGCTGACCCAGGGCCTGGACCTGGCCGGGTTCGTGGTGTTCTCTTCGCTTGCCGGGGTGATGGGCAACGCCGGGCAGGGTAACTACGCGGCGGCGAATGTGTTCTTGGACGCGCTGGCTCAGGTGCGCCGGGCCGAGGGGCTGGCGGGGTTGTCGCTGGCGTGGGGTGCCTGGGCCCAGGATGCGGGGATGACCGGCACGCTGGGTGAGATCGAGATGCGGCGGATCAACCGGACGGGGATGCCGGCGTTGTCGGCCGAGCAGGGGCTCGCGGCGTTCGAGGCGGCCACCGCGTCGGGCCGGGCGATGGTGGTGCCGGTGCGGCTGGAGCTGCCGGCGCTGCGGGCGCTGCGGGCGATGGGTGAGGTGCCGCATCTGATGCGCGGCCTGGTGCGTGCGGGGCGTCGCCTGGCGGTCTCCGCCTCGGCGGGCGGGGATTCGGAGCTGGTGCGGCGGTTGGCGGGGCTGGAGGAGGCCGAGCAGGTTCGGCTGGTGGTGGAGCTGGTGCGGGCGCAGGCGGCGG
>NZ_JBFAOJ010000277.1:0-1137 GCF_040675205.1 Streptosporangium sp. NPDC049644
CATAAGGTCTGCCAAATAGTCTTCCAGCTCCTCCGCATCAACGACAGTGAAATCATAAGTTTGATACTTGGCTTTTAAAAGATCGGCTAAGTTCTGGTAGTTTTCCGCATGTCCATTATGGATGTCTTCCGCAATATATTGAACTTTGGCACCTTTCAGAGTAACCCCATCAACAGTCTCTGTGATGTAGTTCCATATGTGTGTGGCGTCTACATGCCCGAGCATCCATTGTAAAGTTTCCAGCCCTCCGAAACTGCTGGAGTGAAAAAATAGCAATGCGAAGAAACGACGGAGTTGATGCTGTCGAATATAATAGCGTTGGCCTTGCTCATTATTCAAGGTTTCAAAGTAGTCGCAAAACAGATCGAGGTTTTGATTGTAGGTATAAGTCGATAATTGAGATAAGGTGACATCACCATGGATCGAGGGGCTGCAAAATAGTTCTTGCATTTCTTGGATGAACCCAAGGCGCTTGAGTATCTTTTGCATCCTGATCAAGTTCTTGATCATGTTTACCGCGATGGGTTCTATTGGACGTGCTTCTGTTTGACGTGTCCCAAAGAGCCGATAAGTGCTTTTCCTGTTTTGAAAGATAAGCCATTGAAAGCTGGTATCCAGGCAGTTAGACGCATGCAGGTCTCGGAGCTCTCCAACGCGGCGCCCCATAAGTGCGCCAACGACCAATTGAACACAGCCAGTGTATATTTTGACAAGCTCAATCAATCCCCGGTTACAACGCAAGCGCCTAAAGTATTCTGTATTTTCACCTCGGGTATTTTGTGTATAGAGAGTATCCACACTCCTGCGCGAAAGCCCAAGGTTCTCAACTCCGAGAAGCTTAAGTTCTTCAGGCATTATTTTTCTGAAAACTGGGTCTGTTAGTTTGCTAAGGCTGATTCCCTGTTTTCGGCAGTAGATAGCGACTCGACACCATCCATCAATAACATTGCGCCCATGCTTTAAATGGAATTCTATAGCGTCTTTTACCGCGCTAAATACAACGGAAGCAGGTAGAGTTCTGTGCCGCCCTAATTCCTGGAATTTTATTGATAGATTTTTTATATGAATCAGGTCAGTCTCTGAAGGTGCAGGCAGGCCGATCTCATGAAGGATGCCCAATCCGTAAATAGCCTTTTT
>NZ_JBFAOJ010000278.1:0-1123 GCF_040675205.1 Streptosporangium sp. NPDC049644
CCGTATCATCTCGGCACCGACAGGTGACCGTACGCCGCCGTGGAGACGCTTCCGTCTCCACGGCGGCTTCCGTTCGCCCCCCCAACGACGTGTAAAAGGGAACGCAGATGAGTTTTCGCGAAGCCGTGAACCACTACAGCGGCCTCATTCAGCCGACCTCCCTGATCTGGGAGGGGCTGAGCTGGACCGTCGTCCGGCCGCTCGGAGAGTCCCTGTCTCTTTCATCCGTGGCCTCACGGCTGATCGGCGGCGGGCGCCCCACCCTGGTGGAGTCCGACGAGGAATTCGACGAGGAGGCCGAAGCCGTTGAAGGCGCGGCCGTCTACCTGGACGAATTCGGCGACTCGATCGGGCTGTACGAACCCGGCGGTTTCAGCTACGCCGCGCAGGTGCCCGTCTTGGAATGGCTCAGCGAGGACGCGCAGGTGTGGCACGTCTCGTGGAACCTCACGGGTGGGAGATTCCTGGAGTACGCGGCCAACGGCCGACGGCTCGCCGTGATCCCCGGATTCGATCCGCGTGCGCTGCACGGCGAGGCCCCCGAGACGCTGCGGGATGCGGCGGCGGCGCTGGAAAGCGTGGCCGGCGAGAGCCGGCCTGCCCAAGCGGCGGCCGTCTTGGCGGTCATCGAGGCGAGCACGGGAGCACGTCTGTCACACGGCTGGTTCGACGAGCCCCGTCAGGTGGCCCTGGTCGATCTGCCGTTCAGCAAGGAGATCACCCCTGTCGGCCTCTGGCACCACGAACCGGAACTCGACGCTCGGCTCCGTCTGATGCCGGAGGAGGACCGCCGGGCGGTCCTCCTCCGGCTGATCGACCTCCTGATCGAACGTTTCGACCTTGACCTGGCCTTCATCGCCCCCGCCGTACGAGCGGCGCACAAGGGTCTGCCCATCGACGCCGGCCTGCTGGAGGAGGTGAAGGCGGAATGGGAGAACCTCGGCCGGCGGTGGACCGGGGCGTCCTGTGCCGTCCGGGAGGACGATGAGCCCGGCTGGCGGCGCTGGGTCGCGGCGAACGCGATCCGCCACGGTCTGCGGTCACTCAACGAGGGCGCGTCCTTCTTCGACGGGCTCACCTATGCCAGATTCGCCTTGTCGGAGGAGTGGCCTGCCACCACAGA
>NZ_JBFAOJ010000279.1:0-1112 GCF_040675205.1 Streptosporangium sp. NPDC049644
GTTCAAGGGGTCGAACGTAATCGGGCCGCCGCCGCGATTGAACATCGTGATGCCGGGATGCCCCGTGCCCTGGGCGCGGCCCCATACTGGCGACAGGTTCGCCGCGTGCTGGGCGAACATCAGTTGCGTGTACCACCGGCGCCGGTCCTTGCCGGGGTAGTAGCATCACGGCAGCCAGCGCAGGTAGCTGTTGAGCGGCGCCACCTCGTCGTCCTCGCGCACCGGCTGCAGGCCGGCGTTGAGCATCACGTTCGCGAGGTCCAGGCCGCGCCGATCCAGTTCCGCCTCGTCGCGCCCGCGTAGGTAGAACGCCAGAGTGCCCCGGTAGAGCTTGTGCGCGCTGCCGAACAGGGAGCGGGCTTCATGCACGTCCTTGAGCGTCTGCTCCGACGCCAGCGTCTCGCCCACAGCTTTCTTCGCCAGATGGTTGAGGTCCGATTCGAGGACGTCCTGCGGCGTGGCCACCATGGTGAGACACATCAAGGTGTCCTCGGGCATCTGGTCGAACAGCGTGTTGATCGCGTCCCCCTTGCGGGTCTCGCCGGTCAGGTGCCCGGTGCCGGGCGGCATGCGCAGCCGGTCGGTGATCAGCACGCGGTGCGGCATGCCGTCGAAGTACCAGGCCCCTTGCGCCACGTCCGAGCGCGGCTGCCCAAAGAACAGCCGCTGGCTGAAATCCCGCCCGCTCGCCAGCTCGATCTCGCCGGCCTCGCTTTCCTCGGTACTGTCCGGATAGCGCGCCAACGCGTAGAAGCGCTCCCGGTCCTCCACCCCAGGCCCGAGCAGCGTGGGGCGCGGGTTGAACCACCGCAGCAGCCAGTCGTGGACGTCGGCCGCGACCATGCGCCGGGCCTGGATGCCGGCGTTCGCCAGGCCGCCGCACAGGCGGTCGCAGACGATGCCCAGCATCTGCTCGGGTGTCTGGCCGCGGCGGTTTGCCTGTCCCTGTCCGCTCGCGCGGCGGTACACCACCATGCGCACGCGCCGCGTCTGGCCGCGCCAGCGCAGCCGCGTGACCACCGTGTCCTCGAACAGGCCGCCGGGCTTGGCCACAGCGCGCAGGTGGTGGCCGAAGAAGCGCAGGTAGAACTCGGTGAACGCCGAGCCGCGCG
>NZ_JBFAOJ010000280.1:0-1101 GCF_040675205.1 Streptosporangium sp. NPDC049644
CCCGGCCTTCTTGCCCGCCGGGACGTTCGCCCGGACCAGGTCACCGGTCTGGAAGCCGTGGTGCAGTTTGCTCCGTGGCCGGACAAGACGGGGAAACCCGTACCGGTCGGGGACGGTGCGGGCGTAGGCGCCGCGCCCGGTCGCCGCGGCCACCAGGACCACCGGCGGCCAGGCGGTCACGCTCTCCAGTTCACCAACGTGCAACGCGTCCAACGTGTGGGACTTGGCGGCGCCGGTACGCGACCGGTTCCACTTCGTACGACCGCCCGAGGCGGTGCGAACGGACAGGCCGGTCGCTTCCAGGGCCCGCCACAGCGCCCACCGGGTGGCGTTCACGGCGGCGGCATCGCGCAGCGGTGCTTTCGCCTGCCGGAGGATCTTTGCCAGGAGGGCGGGCCTGCCGTTGAGGAACTCCTCCACCGGAGTGGCGTTCTTGGCCTGGTTACACCGGATGCAGGCCAGGGTCAGGTTGCTTATCCGGTCCGAGCCGCCCCGGGAACGCGGGTGAATGTGGTCGAGGTTCAACGGCACGTCCTGTTTGGCGCAGTACGCGCACGCCCGCCCCCATTTGGCCAACAGGTATTCGCGGACCTCGTACCCGGCCAGGGTGCCCCGCTGGTACTCGGCTCCTTCGAGCGGCTGCCCGGCCGACAGGGCGTGGGTGTCGAAGGAGATCTTCTCCACGTGGACGGCGGTCACGGGCGCCCACCGGGTCAGCCGCGCGACCCATGACAGGGTGGTCTCGACGCGGTGTCGCAGGGACGGCGCGAGCCACCCCTTCGGTTTGGTGCGGTTGAGGAACCGGGGGGCGCGGTAGCGCAGGTTCCGCGAGCGCCTACCTCGCCGGTACGCGGCCCGCGAAGCGAGCCTGTCACGGATCAGCGCACCTCGGTGGTCGAGCTGGATCGCATACCGTCCGGCCCGGCTCCCCTCATGGCCGGTGAACACCGCCAGGCCGGTGTGCTTGCTGCCAGGGTCGATACCGACCTGCACACCTGCCACGGTGGAATCGGCAGCGAGCCGGTCTTTGAGACGGATGACGAACGGGGTGTGACGCACCACCACCGCCCGCCCGGCCGCCAGAAGACGACGGGCACGGGC
>NZ_JBFAOJ010000281.1:0-1100 GCF_040675205.1 Streptosporangium sp. NPDC049644
GGGTGGGGGTGGAGAGCTTGGTGTCCGGCATCCCGGTCATCGCGCACCCCACACCGGGGCTCAAGGAGTCCCTTGGTGCGGCCGGTGTGTTCGTCGACCGCAGCGACCTCGACGGGTGGGAGAAGGAGATTCGACGTCTCCTCACTCCTCGCGCGTATGGCGCCGCGTCCAAGCGGGCTATCGCTCGCGCTGCGGAGCTCGACCCCGCCGAGGATCTGGCCCGGTGGTGCGGCGCGATCGAATCCCTGACTCAGCAGCGTGCCCGCCTGCGTGCTCTCGCGAGACTCTAAGGAGGCGACGTGGCGAACTTGGCGACCAAAGCTGACCTAGCGGCTCGTCTCGGACGGGACCTGACGTGCGATGAGGATGCCCGCTTGGATGCGCTGCTCGCGGATGCGTCCGCGCTGGTGCGCTCCTACACAGGCCAGAATTTCGGGCCGGCAACGTCCACGGTGACGCTGCGGTCGCAGGCCGGGATGATCCTCCTGCCGCAGCGGCCCGTCACCGGGGTTACGTCTGTCACCGCGATCGGCATCAACGGCGCCCCGGATGTCGGCATCGTCGACTATTGGTGGGACGGCCTGGACAAGATCCGCCTTGGTGAGGGCACCTTCGTGATCAACCTGCCGGAGATCTGGTGGGACGAGGACGACGGCTACCCCGGCACCTACCGGGTCGTCTACAGCCACGGCGCCGAGGTGCCGCCGGATGTGGTCATGGTCGTGTGCGGCATGGTGTTGCGCACCGTCACCGCCCCCACCGCGGTAGGCGGCATCACCTCGGAAACGATCGGCCCTTACTCCTACCGGCTTGAGTCCGCTGGCGTCGGCACGATGGTGTCGCTGTCAGAGGCGGAGCGAAAGACCCTCGACCGGTACCGGCGGACGACTGGCATGATCTCTGTGCGGGTGGGGTGACGATGAGGATCCTCGCGAAACTCCATGCTTACCCGCCCCACCACAACGCCGGCGCCGAGTGGGCTGCTCACAGTCTCCTGCGGGCTCTCGCGGCGCGCGGTCACCGGGTCGAGGTGCACCTGTCGGAGGTGACCGACTCCCGGGAGCCGTTTGCGCTGGACGGGGTGCAGGTCATTCCGCCTG
>NZ_JBFAOJ010000282.1:0-1090 GCF_040675205.1 Streptosporangium sp. NPDC049644
CGATCTGTTCGATCGGGTGACGGTCGAGGAGATGGTGGTGCGGTTCGGGCGGTTGCTGGAGTCGGTGGTCGCCGATCCGGGTGTCCGGTTGAGTGAGATCGATCTGCTGGATCCGACTGAGCGTGAGGTCATTCTCGGTGAGTGGGCGGGGCGGGGGGTGGTGTCTGCCGGGTCGACGTTGGTGGAGGAGTTCGAGGCTCAGGTGGCGGCTTCGCCGGATGCGGTGGCGGTGGTGTGTGAGGGGGTGGAGGTGTCGTATGGGGAGTTGGACGCGCGGGCGGGGGTGTTGGCGGGGGTGTTGGTGGCCGCGGGGGTGGGGCCGGAGGGGTTGGTGGTGTTGGTGGTTCCGCGGTCGGTGGAGTTGGTGGTGGCGGTGGTGGCGGTGGTGAAGGCGGGGGGTGGGTATGTGCCGGTGGATCCGTCGTATCCGGTGGAGCGGGTGGCGCAGATCGTGGGGGATGCGGCTCCGGTGGTGGCGGTGGTGGTGCCGGGGACGGAGGGGGTGTTGCCGGCGGGGATGGCGCGGGTGGTGCTGGACGGTTCGCAGGTTTTGGTTGAGGAGCCATGGAGGGACGCTCCGACCTCGGCCTCTACCCCGGCTTCGGCCTCGGTTCTGACCCCGTCTCCGAGTTCGTCCCCGACCCTGACCCCGACCCCGGCCTCGACCTCGGTACCGGTGGTGGGTGGGGGGCGGGGGGTTCTTCCTGGTCATCCGGCGTATGTGATTTTCACGTCGGGGTCGACGGGGCGTCCGAAGGGGGTGGTGGTCTCGCAGGGGAGTGTGACGCGGTTGCTGGCGTCGACTCGGGAGTGGTTCGGGTTTGGAGATTCTGATGTGTGGGTGTTGTTCCATTCGTATGCGTTTGATTTTTCGGTGTGGGAGTTGTGGGGGGCGTTGTTGTCGGGTGGCCGGTTGGTGGTGGTGTCGTTTGAGGTGAGTCGTTCGCCGGTGGAGTTCTTGGAGTTGTTGGTGGAGTGCGGGGTTACGGTGTTGAATCAGACGCCGTCGGCGTTTTATCAGTTGATGGCGGCGGAGCGGGATCTGGGTGGGGTGGATCTGTCGTTGCGGTATGTCATCTTCGGCGGGGAG
>NZ_JBFAOJ010000283.1:0-1079 GCF_040675205.1 Streptosporangium sp. NPDC049644
TACTGAGGTTGAACTCGTGACGTCGTGAGTGGCTATGCCGGTGTGAGGGCCAGGCCGGTTCCCGCGAGGCAGCCATCAATGAGGTCGCTGCGGTACTGGATGGTGCGCAGTCCTTGTCGGATGGTGCTGATCAGGTGTTCTGGGCTGGTGAAGGCGATGTTGGACAGGAATCCGCGCCGCAGCAGTGACCAGATGCCCTCGACCGGGTTCAGATCGGGGGCATAGCTGGGCAACTGAACGACGGTCAGCCAGTCCTGGGTGGCGGTGAAAGCGCGCATCCCCGCGGTCAGGTGGGTGTTGAGGTTGTCCCAGACGAGCACGATCGGGCCGCCGAGTTGGCGGTGTGCGGCGATCAGCAGGTCCCGGTAGTCGCTCCAGGCGAAGGATTTGCGGCCGTCGGGCCGGGCCTCCGGGCGGGGCCGGTAGATCAGCCGGGAGCGGTGGCCGGGTTTGTAGCAGGCCAGGGCCGCGATCGAGATCCGGCGTCGGGAGCGGCCTCGTACGGTGATGACCGGGGTGCGGCCGCGCCGTGCCCAGGTGCGCATGATGGACGGCGTCATCGACAGGCCGGTCTCGTCTTCGAAGACGATCCAGGCGCCGAGCGCCGCCGCGTATCTTCCGCGTTCGGCCAGGTCTCCTTCACCCAGCCGGTCACCGCCGCCGCATCGCGCTCGATCGCACGCCGGGCCGGTACCTGGCAGGAGTAGCCGTTGCGGATCAGCAGCTTGCGCACGCCTTGGAGGGTGTAGGGCAGGTGGAAGCGCCGCCCGATCACGGCCGTGATGCGTGCCAGGGTCCAGCGCTGGTCGGGCCAGCCGTGCGCGGTCGGCCCCTTGGCCAGTTCCTGTTCCAGTTCGGCGAGTTGCCGCTCGCCGAGCCGGGGCAGGGAGGCCGGCCCGTGCGAGCGCAGCGCACCGGTCCCGCCGGCCTGCCAGTTCCTGCGCCATCGCTGAACGGACCGGACGGTGATTCGCAGGTCCCGGGCGATGGCCGTGCTGGATTCGTTGCGGGCGAATCTCTCGGACGCCTGAAGCCGCAGTCGTTCGCGGAACGCTCTTCGCTCGGCGGACAGTCCTCCG
>NZ_JBFAOJ010000284.1:0-1076 GCF_040675205.1 Streptosporangium sp. NPDC049644
GTAGGCGAGGGCCTCGCCGGGCTCGTCGGCGCGCTGAATGACGCTATTGACGAGCTGCCGGTTCAGACCGTGCTCGCCCGCGGCGAGCCGTGCCTTGACGGACTCCAGGGCGGCGACAAGCGGGGCGGTGCGCATGTTCGCCTCGCTGCGCAGCCAGGGGAGAAAGCGAGCCATCCACTCGCCATCCTCCACGGCGACCTGGTGGACGAGGTTACGGAACCGGTCGTCGCGGTCGCCAGCCTTCTCGTAGAAGGTGCTCTCTCCGACCATGTTCGACACCGCAAGGAGGAACAGTTCACCCTTGGCGTCGCGGACGTATCCGGGGGCGCCTTCGTAGGTGCGGCCGGATGGGGTGCGCTCGGTCGTGACTGGGCTGGAGACCGCCGGACGGGTGGCCGTGGTGTTGAACTTAGACATGCGACGAGGCCCCTCTCATAGTCGTTCGAGAGGGGCCTCGTTCAAGAGTTCACGCCCGAGATCAAGTCGGCGACGGTGACGGACTTGTCCCAGGACCCTCGGCCGGGGCCGAGTGCAGGTGTCGAACCTGCCTATGTCTCATTAGCAGTGAGAAGTAACCGTTTGCCTGCGCACCGGGCGTGCTCTGAAGTTGTTCCCTCCCGAGATCAAAGTGCCGACGGCTTCACCCCGCGAGCGGGATGTTGAGGGCTCTTCACACCCTCGATGGACCCGAAGGTCCTGGCGAAGAAGTAACCGTCATGCGGCGCACCGGGAAGGTGCTATCAAGTTGTTCTTCCCCGAGATCAAGAGTCGGCGACGGTCTCGTACGAGCGCTCTACCAGACTGAGCTACCACCCGGAAAATCTGGTCGGGTGGACAGGATTTGAACCCGCGACAAATCGTTCCCATTGAAGTATCCGCTGCCTGCGCACCGGGGAAGGAAGCATTCAGTTGTGAGCTTCAGAGGTCAGGAGAGGCATCCGGCGTAGTTTCAGCAAAAGAAGTAGCCAGTCGCCATTCGCACCTGAAGCGCTTCTCACGTTATCGGGAAGCGTGACGCGTCACACCTGCATTTCCGGCCAGGATGGGCGTGCGGACCAAATGTGATCGCATCTCTC
>NZ_JBFAOJ010000285.1:0-1073 GCF_040675205.1 Streptosporangium sp. NPDC049644
GCACGATGGTTTGGTCGCGGCGGTCGTTGGCGAGCCCGGCGACAAACGATTGGTCGATCTTGAGCGTGCTGATTGGGCAGCACTTCAGATGTTGCAGACAGGAATACCCCGTCCCGAAGTCATCGGCGGCGAAGCGCACACCGATCTGCCGCAAGGCGTCCAGGGCGGGGAAGATCGCCGGATCACCAAACGCGACCGATTCGGTCAGCTCGATTTCGAGATACTCGGCGGGCAACTCGGCATCAGCCAGCACGCCCTTTACCCACCCGTCGAAGTCCGGTCCCACTTGGCTCGCCGAAACATTGACGGCCAGCCGGAACGGTCGCCATGCCAGCATTCGCCAGTCACGCATCTGGCGGCAGGCTTCGCCCAGCACCCAAGCGCCGATTTCAGGCATCAGGCCGGACGATTCGACCACGGGCAGGAACTGGCCCGGTGGCAATAGTCCAAGCGTCGGATGACGCCAGCGCAACAGGGCTTCCGCGCCGACAATCCCACCACTGCGCAGATCGACGACGGGCTGGTAGTGCAGTTCAAGCTGCCCGCGCTCGACCGCTTGGGCCAGTTCCGGCGTCGTCCATCCATCCGGCCGGAAAGCGCTCATTCTCTTTCCCTGAATGCCCGCAACGCCCGCGACAGGGACAGAAGGAACAGGCCGGTCAAACCGAGCGCCGCGATGACCCAATGGTCGCCGAGGAAAGCACCGGCGGTTGTGCCGGCCAGCACGACAGCGAGGATGGGCAGGTGGCAGGGGCAAGTCAGCACAGCCAGTCCGCCCCACAGGTAGCCGGTGATCGGTTTGTGCGTCTCGGACGGCAAGCGCTCGGGGTTGTTCATGGCAGACTCTCCGCGTGCTGTGCCGGCTCGGTCGGCAGGGTGGCCAACTGCACTTCCAGATCGGCCAACGCTTCGCGCCGACGCTCGACGAACTGACGCAGCAGGGCAAGCTGCGCGGCCGCTTCGTCGCCGTCCGCCGCATCCAGCGCCCGGCACAGCCGCGCCAGCGCGTCGAGGCCGATGCCCGCCTCGAAGGCCGCCCGCACGAAGCACAGCCGTTGCAAGGCGGCGTCATC
>NZ_JBFAOJ010000286.1:0-1070 GCF_040675205.1 Streptosporangium sp. NPDC049644
GTGCGGAAAGCCGAGCATGCCCGCCTGCGGTTTCGCGACCGGCTCAACCCAGTTGATCTGATCCTGCGTCACCCGAGGCACACCCTTTACCCCGGGGCCAACCCCATCAGCCAGCTCGCCTTCACGCTGACCAACGGTTTCACCTACGTGGAGTCCTATCTGGCCCGGGGCATGGACATCGACGACTTCGCGCCCAACCTGTCGTTCTTCTTCTCCAACGGCATGGATCCCGAGTACAGCGTGCTCGGCCGGGTCGCGCGGCGGATCTGGGCGGTCGCGATGCGGGAACGCTACGGCGCGAACGAGCGATCACAGAAGCTCAAGTACCACATCCAGACCTCCGGCCGGTCGCTACACGCCCAGGAGATGGATTTCAACGACATCCGCACCACGTTGCAGGCCCTCATCGCGATCTACGACAACTGCAACAGCCTGCACACCAACGCCTACGACGAGGCCGTCACCACCCCCACCTCCGAGTCGGTACGCCGCGCCCTGGCCATCCAGCTCATCATCAACCGCGAGTGGGGCCTGGCGATGAACGAGAACCCGTTGCAGGGCTCGTACATCATCGACCAGCTCACCGACCTGGTCGAGGAGGCCGTGCTGGAGGAGTTCGACCGGATCAGCGAGCGCGGCGGCGTGCTCGGCGCGATGGAGACCGGCTACCAGCGTGGCCGCATCCAGGACGAGTCGATGCGCTACGAGCAGCGTAAACACGACGGCAGCCTGCCGATCATCGGCGTCAACACCTTCCGCAATCCCGACGCCGACGCCCGCGACGCCGGGCCGGTGGAACTCGCCCGCGCCACCGAGGGCGAGAAGCGCTCCCAGCTGGAGCGGGTCGGCGCCTTCCAGGAACGCCACCGCGAGCAGGCGCACGCCGCACTGGCCGCGCTCAAGGAGGCCGCCCACGACGGCGAGAACATGTTCGCCGTGCTGATGGACACCGCCCGCGTCTGCAGCCTGCAGCAGATCACCGACGCGCTCTTCGAGGTGGGCGGCCAGTACCGGCGCAACGTCTGAGAGGTCGGCGGCCCGAACGGGAGGCGGGTCAGGTGTCCCCGGAC
>NZ_JBFAOJ010000287.1:0-1053 GCF_040675205.1 Streptosporangium sp. NPDC049644
GCGGCGATCGTGACCTGGACACCGTGGGCGATCAGCTCGGCCCGCAACTCCACCGCGCCCGGAGCATCAAGCCCGCGCCGACTGGTCAGCAGCAGATGCCGCACCCCGTGCTCGGCCACCACGTACCGGGCGAACAGCGCACCCAGGCCACCGGTGCCGCCGGTGATCAGCACCGTGCCTTCCGGGTCCCACCGGTGGGGCATCGTGAGCACGAGCTTGCCAGTGTGCTTGGCCTGGCTCATGAGCCGGAACGCCTCCCGGCCCCGGCGCACGTCCCACGCCGTGAACGGCAACGGCCGAAGCTCACCCGAGGCGAACAGCCCCATCAGCTCGCCCAGGATCTCCCGCAACCGCTCGGGCCCGGCGTCCAGCACATCGAACCAGTGGTAGACCAGGCCGGGGAACCGGTCCTGGTCACGGATGTCGAGCTTGCCCATCTCGATGAACCGGCCACCCGGCCGCAGCAGGCGCGCCGAGGCGTCGATGAACTCGCCCGTCAGCGAGTTCAGCACCACATCGATCCCGCGCTCCCCGCACACCGCCCGGAAACGCTCCTCGAACTCCAGATCCCGCGAGGAGGCGATGTGATCGTCCGGAATGCCCATCGAACGCAGCACATCCCACTTGGCCGGGCTCGCCGTCGCGAACACCTCGACCCCGAGCCGCTGAGCGAGCTGGATCGCCGCCATACCGGTCCCACCGGTGCCCGCGTGCACCAGCAGCGACTCGCCCTCCCGCAGCGCGGCCAGGTCCATCAGCCCGTAGTAGGCCGCGAGGAACGCCACCGGGATCGTCGCCGCCTGCTCGAAGGAGCAGTCGTCGGGAATCTTGGCCAAGGAGATGGCGTCGGCGACGACCACCGGGCCGAAGGCGCCCTCGGCCAGACCCGCCACGCGATCCCCGGGGCGCAGCCCGTCCACTCCGGGGCCGACCTCCAGCACCACGCCGGCGGCCTCGGCGCCCATCAGGCCGACCTTGTCCTGGAACCAGCCCAGCGCGTTCAGCCCGTCCAGCAGGTCACGGAAGTTGATCCCCGCCGCACGCACCGCCAAC
>NZ_JBFAOJ010000288.1:0-1048 GCF_040675205.1 Streptosporangium sp. NPDC049644
AAGCCCAGCTCGCGGAACTCCCGCCGCACCTCCACCAGCTCCGGCGACGCGTGCCCCAAGACCAGCGCGGCCTGCGCACGTACCAACTCCACCACAAACCGGACCTGATCGGCCCGGCTCATACCGGCCAACCGGCGCACCAGCTCCGAATCCCCACCCGCCGAGACCGCCGAGCGGCGAACACCACGCACCAGCCCACGCAACAGATGCGGCACCCAGCCCTGCGCCCGCACCGCCGACACATCGAACCGCGCCGCCACCACCGCCGCACGACCGGCGACAGCCGCAGCGTCGAACAACGCCAGCCCCTGCCCCGCCGACAACGGCACCATTCCCGCCCGAGCCATCCGCCGCATGTCCGCCTGGCCCAGACCGCCGGTCATCCCCGCGTCCTGCGCCCACGCACCCCACGCCAGCGACAACCCCGCCAGGCCCACAGCCCGCCGATGCCCGGCCAGCGCGTCCAGGAACGCGTTCGCCGCCGCGTAGTTGCCCTGCCCCGGCCCGCCGAACGTCCCCGCCACCGAGGAGAACAACACGAACCCCGCCAGACCCATGTCCCGGGTCAGCTCATGCAGATGCCAGGCCGCGTCCACCTTCGGCCGCAGCACCACATCCAGCCGCTCGGCCGACAGCGACGGGATCGTCCCGTCATCCAGCACACCCGCCGTATGGATCACCGCGGTCAGCGGATGCTCGACCGGGACCTGAGCCAGCAGCGCCACCACCGCGTCCCGGTCGGCCATATCGCAGGCGGCGATCTCGACCTCGACGCCATGCGCGATCAGTTCCGCCTGCAGTTCCACCGCGCCCGGAGCGTCCGGACCCCGGCGGCTCGTCAGCAGCAGACGCCGCACCCCACGCTCGGCCACCACATGCCGCGCCAGCACCCCGCCCAGACCACCGGTACCACCGGTGATCAGCACCGTTCCCTCCGGATCCCACGGCCGATCCACCGCCTCTTCCGCCAGTGCCACGCGAGCCAGGCGGGCGACCCGCACCTCACCACCGCGCACCGCCACCTGCGGCTCGCCCGACGCCAGCACCG
>NZ_JBFAOJ010000289.1:0-1048 GCF_040675205.1 Streptosporangium sp. NPDC049644
GAACCTGCCTGGGTTCTCCGACTGCGCACTACGCACCAGACCCCACACCGCCGCGGCCGGCAGATCCGCCACCACCTCACCATCACCCGCCGCGACCGCACCCCGGGTAAGGAACACCAGCCGCGACTCGGCGAACCGATCATCGGCCAGCCACCCCTGCACCACATCCAGCACGTGGGCAGTCAACGCATGCGCCGACCCCACCACCCCGGCCACCGGATCCGAGACCGCCTCCACCATCACGACGGCCGGCACCACGCCCGCCTCCGCCAGCGACGACAGCTCCCCGTACACCTCCACCGCAAGACCACCCGGCTCCCCGACCGCCCGCAACGCGGAAGCAACCCCCAGCACATCCGCACCGAGCACCGCCACCGACACCCCACCGGCCTCCGGCAAAGCACCCACCGGCGCCCACTCCACCCCGAACAACGACTCCCAGCCCACCCCCACACCCTCGGAGACCGCCAGCTGCTCGGCCGAGACCGACCGCAACACCACCGACCGCGCCGACACCACCAGCTCCCCAGCCGCATCCACCGCACTCAACGACACCGCATCGCCGCCCATCCTGACCAGCCGCACCCGCAACACCGACGCCCCACCCGCGAACAGACACACCTGCTCCCACGAAGACGGCAACAAACCACCCTCGGAATCGTCCAGCCCGGCGAAGGCCACCGCGTGCAACGCCGCATCCAGCAGCGCCGGATGCACCCCGAACGAACCGGAGTCCGACACCGCCTGCTCGGGCAGCGCGACCTCGGCGAACACCTCGCCACCCTCACCCCGCCAGGCAGCCCGCAACCCCTGGAACACCGAACCGTAGACGAAACCGTCCTCGGCCAGCTCCTCGTACAACCCCTCCAATTCGATCACGGTCGCCCCGGCCGGCGGCCACACCGCCACCTCGAACGGCACGACCTCCGAAACACCGGCCGCGAGCGTACCGGCCGCGTACCGCACCCACGCCGCCTCCTCGGCCGCCTCCGCCGAGCGGGCATACACGTTCACGCTCCGACGGCCCGACTCCTGCGGAGCCCCCACC
>NZ_JBFAOJ010000290.1:0-1042 GCF_040675205.1 Streptosporangium sp. NPDC049644
TTGATCAGCCTGGTCACCGCCGGGTCCCCGATGAAGACCTGGAAGGAGACCACCACCTTGTCCGGGGCGCCGGCCCGGGCCCGGCCGGCCAGACCGGCGTGGCAGAGGACCACATCGGCATCGGCCGGGATCGAGTTGACCGGGGTGTGCTCGACCTGGACACTGTGGCTTTTCAACTGCTTGCGCAACTGGGTGGCCAGCATCACGCTGCTGCCCATCCCCGCGTCACACGCCACGATGATCTTACGGATGTCCTTGCTGTCGATACTCGGCATCGCTCAGGCCTCCTTGACCACGGTCACGGTCCCGCCCTGCGCGGAAGCCTCCTGCGGGCTCTCCTCGCTGTCGTCCTTGCCGCGGCCGAAACCGAGCAGGACCGAGGCCACCGCGAAGGACACCGCGGTCGCGGCGAAGATCCCGGCCAGCACCCCGAACCAGCCACCCTTGGGCGTCACCGCCAGGTAGGCGAAGATACTGCCCGGCGAGGCCGCCGACACCAGTCCCGCCCCGGTCATGATGAACACCAGGATGCCGGTGGCGCCACCGGCGATGACCGCCAGGATCAGCCGGGGCTTCATCAGCACATACGGGAAGTAGATCTCATGGATCCCGCCCAGGAAGTGAATGATGATCGCCGCCGGGGCGCTGGGACGCAGCAGACGCGGCCCGAAGAACAGGTAGGCCAGCAACAACCCCAGGCCGGGGCCGGGGTTGGACTCCAGCATGAACAGGATCGACTTGCCGAACTGGGTCACCTCGTTGGCGCCCAGCGGGGTCAGCACCCCGTGATTGATGGCGTTGTTGAGGAACAACACCTTGGCCGGCTCGATCAGGATCGAGGCCAGCGGCAGCAGGTTGGACTCCACCAGCCAGCCCACCGCGTTCCCGGCCGCGGTGGTGATCGCCGAGACGACCGGGCCGATGCCCCACACGCCCACCAGGGCCATCGCGCCGCCGACGATACCGGCGCTGAAGTTGTCGACCAGCATCTCAAAGCCGGCCTTGATCCGGTCGGCCAGGAAGGCGTCGACGAGCTTGATCA
>NZ_JBFAOJ010000291.1:0-1036 GCF_040675205.1 Streptosporangium sp. NPDC049644
AGTGAAGGTCGCCCGTTTCTACGCTCCCGGCGATATCCGCGTCGAGGAGGCGCCAGAACCCGTCGCCGGACCGGGTGAGATCAAGATCGGTGTGCGCAACTGCTCGACCTGCGGCACGGACGTGAAGATCTCCCGGCACGGTCACCACCACATCCGGCCGCCCAGGGTCATGGGCCACGAGATCGCCGGTGAGGTCGCCGAGGTCGGCGAGGGGGTGAGCGGATGGGCCGCGGGTGAGCGGGTGCAGGTGATCGCCGCGATCCCGTGCGGCAGCTGCCAGGAGTGCCGGCGGGGCCGGATGACGGTGTGCCCGAACCAGGAGTCGATGGGGTATCACTACGACGGCGGTTTCGCCGACTACATGATCATCCCGGCCAAGGTGCTCGCGGTCGACGGCGTCAACCGCATCCCCGACGGGGTCGGTTTCGCCGAGGCCTCGGTGGCCGAGCCGCTGGCGTGCGTGCTCAACGGCCAGGAGCTGGCCCGGGTCGGCGAGGGCGACGACGTGGTGATCATGGGGTCGGGCCCGATCGGCTGCCTGCACGTGCGGCTGGCCCGCTCGCGCGGCGCGGGCCGGGTCTTCCTGGTCGACATCAACGCCGAGCGGCTGGAGATGGCGGCCGCCCTGGTCGCCCCGGACGCGGCGGTGCACGGCCAGGACGTGGTCGAGCAGGTGCTCAAGCTGACCGAGGACAGGGGCGCCGATGTCGTCATCACCGCCGCGGCCTCGGGAGCGGCCCAGGAGCAGGCGTTGCGGATGGCGGCCCGTCAGGGGCGGATCAGTTTCTTCGGTGGTCTGCCCAAGGACAATCCGATCATCGGGTGTGACTCCAATCTGGTGCACTACCGGGAGTTGACCATCGTGGGGGCGAACGGGTCCAGTCCCGCGCACAACGCGCGGGCTCTGGGGTTGATCGCCGACGGTTCGGTGCCGGTCTCCGATCTGATCACGCACCGGTTGCCGCTCGCGGAGGTTCTGGAGGGGATCGACATCGTCAGCAGGGGCGAGGCCATCAAGGTCACCATCGAACCCTGA
>NZ_JBFAOJ010000292.1:0-1031 GCF_040675205.1 Streptosporangium sp. NPDC049644
GAAGGATTACGAAGTGGCCGTCTCTTGTCACATGGATCTCACCCGTGCCAGCACCAGGGCTTGATCACCCGCACACCATCTCCCAGGACGTGAACGTGGCGGATATGGCCTGGGCGTTGAAAGGCGTCGAGCGAGACCCTGGGTTCGGTCCCGGGGTCTGGGAACACCGCTGGCCACGGGGCAGAGGGGGCGCCCTCCCCGGTCGCATCTTGACGGTGCGGAACGTGGAAACCCAGTCGGGGTCCAGCCAATGGCTGGTAGCCCAACCGCAAGAGGAAAGTTCACGTCCTGGGAGATGGTGTGCGGGTGAGCTTGAGCCGTGTGCATAGAGATGTGCACGCACGGTTCTGAGGGGGCCGGGATGCGGTAACGTATCCCGGCTACCCGACCTCTACCCGACGCCGGGCCAGTGTCAGGCGTTGGCGCGGGCGTTCGGGTGTGCGCGGGTGGTGTTCAACGACGGGTTGCGCGTTCGTCGGGACGCTCACGCGGCCAAGATGGCGTACATCTCGGACGCGGAGTTGTCCAAGCGGGTCATCACCGCCGCGAAGAAGACCCCGCAACGGGCGTGGCTGGCAGAGGTGTCGTCGGTGGTGTTGCAGCAGGCCCTCGCGGACCTGAACACCGCCTACCGCAACTTCTTCGCCTCCCTGGCGGGCAAACGCAAAGGCCCGAAGGTCGGCCCGCCCGGCTGGCGTTCCCGCAAGGACAACCGGCAGGCCATCCGGTTCACGAAGAACGCCCGGTTCTCGGTCACGGCGGGCGGGAAACTCCGTCTGCCGAAGATCGGGGACGTGCCGGTGCGCTGGTCGCGGACCCTGCCGTCGGACCCCTCCAGCGTGACGGTGATCAAGGACGCCGCCGGGCGGTACTTCGTGTCCTTCGCCGTCGAGACCACCACCGAGCCGCTGCCGGCGACGGCATCGGAGGTCGGCCTCGATTTGGGACTCACCCACTTCGCGGTGCTGTCGGACGGCCGGAAGATCGACAACCCCCGGTTTCTGCGGCGCGCGGCGAAGAAACTCCGCAAG
>NZ_JBFAOJ010000293.1:0-1022 GCF_040675205.1 Streptosporangium sp. NPDC049644
GGCACCTCCGCGGTGTCCAGCACCCGCTGACACGCCACCCCGTCCACCTCGGGAAACACCGTCCGCAAACTCTCATGCCGACCCACCACATCCCGCAGAGCGACCTCCAACACCCCCACGTCCACCCCACCCACCAACCGCAACACCACCGGCACGTTGTAAACCCCCGCCCCCACCCCCAACCGATTCAAAAACCACAACCGCCGCTGCCCGAACGACAACGGCACCACCCCGGCCTCCGCCCGCGCCACCACCCTCCGACGCACCCCACCCCCGCCGATCCCGCCAACCCACGCCGCCAGCCCCGCCACCGTCGGAGCCTCGAACACCGCCCGGACCGAAACCTCCACCCCCAGCACCGACCGCACCCGACCCACCAACCGCATCGCCAGCAACGAATCCCCGCCCAACTCGAAAAACGACTCCGCCACCCCCACCCACTCCACCCCGAGAACCTCCGCGAACACCCCGCACAAAATCTCCTCCACCACCGAACGCGCACCCCGCCCCGGCTCCGAAATCACCTCGGGAACCGGCAACGCCGCCCGATCCAGCTTCCCGTTCCCCGTCACCGGCAACGCCCCCAACACCACCACCGCCGACGGCACCATGAACTCCGGCAACACCTCCCCCGCGAACCGCCGCAACTCCCCCACATCAAGCACCGGCCCCGCACCCCCCGAGGCCGCCTCCCCCTCCGCCGAAACCCCCTCCGCCGAAACCCCCTCGGCCGGAACCACATACGCCACCAACCGCCGATCCCCCGGCCGGTCCTCCCGCACCACCACCGCCACCCGCGACACCGACCCATGCCGGGCCAACACCGCCTCCACCTCACCCGGCTCAATCCGAAAACCCCGCACCTTCACCTGCTGATCAACCCGCCCCACGAACTCCACAACCCCGTCACCACGACGCCGGACCACATCCCCCGTCCGATACATCCGCCCACCACAACCACCGAACGGACACGCCACGAACCGCTCCGCCGTCAACCCGGCCCGCCCCAGATACCCCCGCGC